>CAZKMC010000045.1:0-13579 GCA_964553485.1 uncultured Comamonadaceae bacterium | reverse complement strand
CAACTGTGCTACTAATACTCTTCCAAGTACATCTGGAAAAGCCGTAGGCTCAGAATCTGGGAAAATATACCACGCACCACCTACTGCATCCGTAACGTTCAAGGCGCCACCGGCTTCAAAGGAAGTTCCGTCAACACCAATAATGTTCAAAGCATTTGGTCCATTCTCTGTTCCAATGGTTACCCAAGAATCATATTCCAAGCTTGGAAAAGCCCCGAACAAGCCAGGATCAATGTCAGTAGAAGTCAGTCCCCCAAATGGATCTTGATAAAAAGAACCAGTTGTAGTAATGGTCAAAGGCGTAACGTCCTGTCCGTAAACAGCAGTTAATTGATCAAACGGATTTGAGAAGTTGGCATAAACACGATAAGTAGTAAAGCCTGGCACACCTCCAACGATTACCTCTTCGTAGCTCAATCCTGCGAAACTGGGAGGCAGGTAGGTACAAGATCCATCATCTTCAGTGGCAGCAGCATTGTAATTCAATGCATTGGGGTCAGTACACCCTGGTACCACGTTAGAAAGAGTTAGTGTAAGACCAGTAGCATCGGTTGACACTTGGGCTGGGTTTCTCCATTGAACATTCATCAATAGGTCAACCACTCCATCAGTAGTAATTTGCCCCATCAATACTCTTCCCGCAATAGGGAAAGCTTGAGCGTCACCTGGCAAGACAAAGAGCGTTCCACCAATGATGTCATTCACGATCAAATCATTTCCGGCTTCGAACGCAGAAAAGTCGAATCCAATAGAAGTCAAATTATTTCCAGCACTGTTATCTAGGCCAATAGTAAGCCAGGAGTCATATACTAATTCTGGAAAAAGACCAAAAAGCCCTGTGTTAATTGATAATGCCGTTGGACCACCAAAAGAAGCTTCTTGCCAAAAAGAGGTTGAAGAAGTAATCTGTAATGGAGCAGTGTTTAACCCATAAATCGCAACCAATTGGTCTGCGGGGTTATCAAAATCTGCATAGATACGGTAGGTTGTGGTGCCGGCTACGCCGTCCATTGCATAAACTTCGCCTGAAATGCCTATAAGATTTGAAAAGCCCAGAAATGGGAGACACAACAGAATAGCTAGCGCTAAAAATCTGCGTTTCATAAAAGTAAAATTTGGTTAAGGTAATCGGCTGAATAAAATCCAACTCTCACAAAAATAAGAAAATGATCTCAAAAAAAGAAGTCATTTTGTGAAACTCACAAAATTAAGACTTACATCTTCTAACTAATTCTGCCGTAGAACTATCGTGATTCTCTTTTTTTCCGCCTTCAATTTCATTGAGAATTGTCTTGGCCATTTGTTTCCCTAACTCCACTCCCCATTGGTCAAAGCTGAAAACATTCCAAAGAATTCCCTGAGCAAAAATCTTGTCTTCATACATGGCAATCAACATCCCCAGATTTCGTGGATTTAGTTGGTCGAATAATAAAAAACCTGTAGGACGATTGCCTTCGAAGGATTTATGAGCGATGAGGGGATTTATAATCTCCTCGGGCGGCGCAGCAAGCCTAAATTCTGAGGCAACTTCTTCACCTGATTTTCCGTTCATAAGTGCCTCTGCCTGTGCAATTGCATTGGCCAATAATTTCCTGTGGTGATCCAGTAAATTATGTTCTGGATGCCGCACAGCTATGATGTCTGCAGGAATTATCTTGGTGCCTTGATGGAGCAATTGATAGAATGCGTGCTGGCCATTGGTACCAGCCTCACCCCAGATTACGGGACCCGTTTGATGCTCCACTCTTTTCCCATCCCTACCGATGCTTTTGCCACTGGACTCCATGTCTGCTTGTTGCAGATAGGCCGGAAGTCTATGAAGGTTTTGAGCATAAGGCAAAATGGCATAAGACTGGAAATCAAGCACATTGTTGTAGATAATACCGATAAGTGCCTGAAGCAATGGGATGTTTTGCTTAACGGGGGCAGTTCTAAAATGCTTATCCATTTCATGTGCTCCTTTTAGAAGCTCATAGAAATTCTTCCACCCAACCGCTAGTGCAATCGACAAGCCCACACTGCTCCAAAGCGAATACCTTCCTCCTACCCAGTCCCAGAATGTGAAGATGTTTTCCTGATGAATACCAAAATCAACAACTGCTTGCGTATTGGTACTGACGGCTACAAAATGGTTGGCCACCGCATCTTCTCCTAATTTCTCAACTAACACTCTTTTGGCTTCCAGAGCATTAGTCATGGTTTCTTGTGTGGTGAAGGTCTTGGAGACTATCACAAACAAAGTCTCTTCAATGTCTACCTCATCCAGGGTTTGCTGCAGGTGTGCGCCGTCTACATTGGACACGTATCTTATTTTGGGTCCGCAATGAAAAGGCACTAAACCTTCAGTTACCATCACCGGCCCCAGGTCAGAGCCGCCAATTCCAATATTGATCACTTGTTTGATTGGTTTTCCCGTGTACCCTTGAAAGGAACCGTTGTGGACTTTCTCAACGAAATCTTCCATGTGCTTCCATTCTTTTGTGACCAAAGGCATCACATCTACACCGTCCATCTTCATAGGAGAGCCAGAAGTATTGCGTAAGGCGACGTGGAAAACTGATCGATTCTCAGTTTCATTGATGGCTTTGCCAGCAAACATTTCTTCAATGGCTTCACCCATTTTGGCCTCATTGGCAATTTTTTCCAGACTCGCTAATATTTCGTCAGACACGTAATGTTTGGAGTAATCAAAGTAGAAACTTTGAAACTCCAGAGAAAACCTACTCGTTCTATTTGGATCAAGCTCGAATTGATGTTTTAGCCCTTCTTTTTGGAAATCGCGAACTTGTTTGCAAAGCGTTTGAAAACTTGAAGACTGGGATATTTTGAATCTTGACAACATATGCGACGTTTACCTCAAAGGTATGTGTAATATGTACACTTACAAGAATATTGAATTTTCACAGTGGCGAAATATAGGACAAGTTCCTACAAAGCAGGTGTTGGATTTAATGCCCGGCTATTGTACATTGGTCTAACAAATAGCCACTCTTAAAGCACTAGCACTATCGAACTTGAAACTTCAATACTTGCCAAAACTGAATTCATGCCTCTTTGGAAGCATAAAGAATTGAATTTGATTTTGCTCGATGAATCAGAAAATTATCTAGCTGGAAATAAGGCTTTTAGCGGTTTGATTCAGAAATATCATCATTCGAAGGCGCAAAACGGAACTGAAAATCGCAAGATCGACTATAAAGAATTGGTAGACCACTTGTTCATTTCCGACCCCAAACAAAAGACGATTGTATTGTCGTTAGACGACCACCAAGTAAAATTTACGCGAATTATTCTCTCCCGTAAGCCATTTTTGATTCAGCTTGTTGAGTTGGAAGATGAAGCAAAAAATCTGGCATTACTTCAATCGCTGCCAGAAATGTATTTCGTCTTGGATGAAGAAGGACTAATCCAGGAGTTTCATGCACCGGACACTGCACAGTTGCGGATTTCGCCTGAGGATATGCGACAAAAGCCCTTAAAGGAAATGATGTCTCCTCACTTATTCGAGCAATATCTCTCCACTGTGAAAGAAGTCTTGGAGACTGGCGAAATGGTCACTCGTGAGCATCAATTCGACTACCCTGGGGGCTTGGTGAAGTATTTTCATTCTCGATTTGTACAAATAAGAGGTACCCGCCATGTTCTTTCACTGGCACAGGATGTGACTACTTTGAAAAACGCACAGAGTAAGCTCACTGCATCCATGGGAGAATTGGAACGCAGTAACAAGGAACTTGAGCAGTTCGCCTATGTGGCCTCACATGATTTACAAGAACCTATAAGGTTAATTGCCGGGTACAACGACTTACTTCAGAGAAACCTACCGGCGGAGCACATCGACGAGAAATCACAGATGTACTTGGACTTTATTATTCAGTCCACTGAACGCATGAAAGCCCTGATCAATGGTCTATTGGAATATTCCAGAATTGGAAATGGCGAATTAGAGACAGAGTCATTGGACCTTGGAGGATTATTGAAATCTTCACTCTTGCAGTTTGACAGAAGGTTAGAAGAGTCTGGAACAGAGCTCACCATTGACAAAATGCCGGAAGCACTCATTTGCAATCCTGTTCAGATTGGTCGTTTGTTTCAAAACTTAATTTCAAATGCTGTTAAATTCAGGAGCGGAGACATTAAGCCTAAGGTCTACATCCGTCACAAAGAGACAGACGCCGAACATACATTCTCTGTGGAAGACAATGGAATTGGTATTAAGGAAGAAAACTTCGAGCGCTTATTTGTGATTTTTAGTCGGCTAAATCTTCGCGAAAAATACGAGGGTAACGGCTTGGGCCTCACCATCGTGAAACGCATTGTTGAAAGACATAAAGGTGAAATTTGGGTTGAATCTCAGTTGGGAGAAGGGACCATCATTCATTTTACCATTCCTAAGAAAACTACCAACTGATTCAGCCGTTTCGGTTGATGCAATTAAGATCTTCGAAAGCCTGCTTTAATCTTTCTACAAAAGTCTTCTCCCCTTCTCTAAGCCAAACTCGTGGATCGTATCTTTTCTTGTTTGGTTGGTCCGCTCCGTTTGGATTTCCAATTTGTGTCTTGAGATATGCTTGCCACTCATTCATATAATCACGAATGCCTGTAAGGAATGCCCATTGCATATCCGTATCAATGTTCATTTTGATAGCTCCGTACTCAATGGCTTCTCTGATTTCACTTTGAGATGATCCGCTACCTCCGTGAAATACGAAATGCACAGGATTGGCTTTCGTTTTAAACTTTTTCTGAATGTAATCCTGCGAATTCTTTAGAATTATCGGCCTCAACTCTACATTTCCTGGTTTATAAACCCCATGCACATTTCCAAATGCTGCCGCAATAGTGAATTGATGGGACACTTTCATCAGCTCTTCAAATGCATAAGCTACTTCCTCAGGTTGTGTGTATAGCTTTGAGCTATCAACATCAGAATTATCCACGCCATCTTCTTCTCCACCAGTAACACCAAGTTCAATTTCAAGTGTCATTCCAAGCGGCTTCATGCGCTTCAAATAACTCACGCATATGGCAACGTTTTCCTCAAGTGGCTCCTCGCTTAAATCAATCATGTGAGATGAGAACAAAGGTTTACCAAAGCGCTCGTAATGCTTGACGCCATGCATTAGCAAACCATCAATCCAAGGAAGCAGGTTCTTGGCACAATGGTCTGTATGCAAGATCACTGGCACTCCATAGGCTTCTGCCAATTGGTGCACGTGCAGTGCACCTGACACAGAGCCTAAAATAGCAGCTTGTTGTCCCTCATTCGAAAGACCTTTACCACCGTAGAAAACACCTCCTCCATTTGAGAACTGAATAATCACAGGAGAATTCACCTCACGAGCCGTTTCAAGAACAGCATTTACTGAATTGGTACCAATGACATTTACCGCAGGTAAAGCATAATTGTTATCGTTGGCGTGTTGCAATAAATCGGTTGCATCTTGTCCGGATAAAACTCCCGGCTTGATTAGGTGGCTCATAGAAAATGGTTTAGAAAGCAAAAATGATAAAAATGGCTCAGCTATCCATAGCTAATTGGCTTTTCTCTTCAAGTAATTTCTTGTTCATCACTTTGAACCAGAACGGAGGTACCAATGCCACTAGCATCATGCCTGGATAGCCCGTCGGCATTTGCGGAGAGTCAGCCCAATTATCCAGTTCTTGAAAGGGTTTGGCTGCACGGTAATGATGGTCTGAGTGCCTGCTCAATTCGAACAATACAAGTCTGCCGAGGACATGGTTGCTGTTCCAACTATGTTGGGGCTGCACGTCTTCATACCTGTGTTCATTGACTTTATTCCTTCTTAGTCCGTAATGTTCAATATAATTCACAGTTTCCAATAAGAGCATGCCTATTAAGGCGGATAGCATAAATGCGATGAGAGTTTCGATGGAGAATAAAGCAACAATCACTAATACAAGAAGCACTTGTGTTAGGGTGAATCTCACCATTTGGTTATGGATACTAATTGGCGATTTCTTCTTGCGTTTTAGTCGTTTGGATTCAATTTTCCATGCGCCCAAATAGGAAAAGAAGAGTGATCTGAGCCAGAAACGATAGAGCCCCTCCCCATGACGGGCGGTGGCAGGGTCTTGGTCTGTACCTACATGTTTGTGATGACCATGGTTGTGCTCGATGTAAAAATGCAGATAAAGAGAAGTAAGTAGCAAACATTTTGCAAAAAAGACTTCGTGTTTTTTGGGACGATGACCGAACTCATGCGCCACGTTGATGCCCACCACTCCACAGAGCATCCCCATGCTGAAGATCATTCCCACTTTGGTAAACATGGTAATTTCCCGAAATTCAAAATTGTAAAGGAAACAAGCCAGCAATAACCATTGAACTGGCACCATCAAATAGAGTAGCAAGTCATAGATTTTGTCTTTGGAGACAATCTCTCTTTCTGCTTGGGTGAGATTTTGGGAATCAGCTTTGAAAAATAGTTCGAAGAAAGGAACCACGCCAAAAGCATAGAGCAAGCCGCTGTATGACAGCCACCCTGAATGGGTAAAAGACACCCACGCCAACATGGGCAATAGAAATGCCAGGATATATTTTAGGGGTCTAAGTATAGACATACTTTACAGTTCGCCCCAATTTACAAAGTCCAGAGGAATTACTTTAGCTTCACCGCGGTGCCGTAGGCAAGAATTTCAGCTGCTCCCTGCATTACAGCACTAGTGGTAATGCGCACATTGACTACCGCGTCTGCACCCATTTTCTTCGCGTCTTCCGACATCCTCTGAAGTGCACTTTCTCTGGAATCTGCAAGCAGTTGGGTATATTCAGAAATCTCTCCACCTACAAAATTCTTGAAGCCTGCAATGATATCTCTACCAGCGTTTCTTGCTCTTACAGTGCTTCCCCGAGCGACGCCAAGAGTTTCAACTATTTCATGTGCGGCAATTGTAGGTGTGGTTGAAATTTTCATTGTGCGGCTTTATTTTTTGCTTCAAATTCCCTGATGAGTTCTTCGTCAGTTTTGTACAAATTGTTAATAGACACTCGAGCATCCTCTGCCCATGGACTTTCAGGGTACAACTCCATCACTTTTTCATAAGCTCTCTCTGCCTTCTCTCTGTCGTTCAACTGAACATCATAAATGAAGGCAACCAAATAGGCTGCTTCAGTTCTTTTCTTATACCCAGGGAAATTATCATGAACATCCGTAAACAACTCAATTGCTTTGCGAGGCTTGTTCAAGGTGCTTGAAAGTCGGCCAGCATTAAACATGTACTCTGGGGCTTCTTCATGATCGCGGTATGCGTTTACGAATGCGCTATAAGCGTTGAGCAACTTCTTGGCCTCTAAATCGGATGGTTGGGCATTTTGTCCCCAAACCTTTTGCTCCAATTCCTGAATGTAAGCTTGCTTTTTTTGGATGTCATCCGACACCGAAATTACAGTCTCTTCTTTCCCCTCATTTTCTTGAGCGGTTTTATCAGAACACGCAAACAACAGCACACACATCAGTGCCACTAGTAACTGATTGAATTTCATCATTTTTTCTTTTTTGGAAATTTCATTCTGTAATCGGTCTCCACATTTCCTTTTGAAATGTCATTCAATCTCCCTTTGAGCAAAGTTCGTTTAAGTGGGTTCAGGTGGTCTGTAAAAAGGATTCCTTCGATATGGTCATATTCATGTTGAACCACTCTTGCCGGAAGACTAGTTAAGGATTCCTCTACGAGTTCCCATTTTTCATTGTAGTACTCTATTTTGAGATCTGACTTGCGCATAATCTCTTCTCTGATATGAGGAATAGACAAACATCCTTCTTCAAAGCCCCATTCATCTCCAGCTTCATCGAAAATTATTGGGTTGATGAAAATCCTTTTGAATCCGATACAATCTGGATCAGCATCTTCCCCTTCGCCAAAAGGACTGGCATCCACTATAAAAAGGCGAATACTAAGTCCTACTTGTGGAGCGGCAAGACCAACACCATGTGCCTGGGTCATTGTCTCGAACATGTCTTCAATGAGCTGGTCTAATTTGGGGTAGTCCTTATCGATTTCTTTGCTTTTCTTTTTGAGAATAGCGTCTCCGTAAGCGATTATAGGTAATATCATTGCTGGCTTAATTTCGGCACAAAGATAGTCAACGAGATCGTTTTAGTCGTTAACTTAAGTAAAAGCCAAAATGGAGCTTCTTGACTCAGATGAATTAACTTTGCGGCATGAAAAAAAAATTGGATTCTATTCAGGAGGCTATTGAGGCAATTCGCAATGGCGAAGTGATCATTGTAGTGGATGATGAAGATCGTGAAAATGAGGGTGATTTCCTGACCGCCGCTCAGAATGTCACTCCAGAGATTGTTAACTTCATGGCTACTCATGGCAGGGGACTAATTTGTGCTCCATTGATTGAGTCAAGATGTGATCAACTAGGACTGGAAATGATGGTGCAGCAGAACAGCGCGGCCTATGAAACTCCCTTTACTGTTTCGATTGATTTGATTGGTCATGGCACCACAACGGGTATTTCTGCTTCTGACCGTTCCAAGACCATCATGGCCTTGGTCAACCCCGACACTAAACCAGAAGAACTCGGTAAGCCGGGACATATTTTTCCTTTGCGTGCTAAGACCGGAGGTGTTCTTCGAAGAGCTGGACATACTGAGGCCGCAATTGATTTTGCTCGAATGGCTGGGTTTGATCCTGCGGGAGTGATTGTAGAGATTATGAACGAAGATGGTTCAATGGCTCGTTTGCCACAGTTGATGGAAATCGCAGAGAAGTTCAATTTGAAAATCGTGAGCATTGAGGACCTCATCTCTTACCGTTTGGAAAATGAAACACTCATTGAAAAGGAAATGGCCATTGATGTAGAAACTGCTTATGGCAATTTCAATCTTGTGGCTTATAGACAACTGACCAACGACACCGAGCACCTTGCATTGGTAAAAGGAACTTGGGATGCCGATGAAGCCGTTATGGTGCGCGTGCATTCTAGCAGCATGATTGGCGATGTGTTTGGCACCACCAACTTTGGTAAAGGCCGACAACTGCGAAATGCGATGGCCATGATTGAACAAGAAGGAAAAGGTGTGATCGTGTATATTAACAAGTTCCGCGAGGGAGAAGGATTTGTGGATGAACTAAGGGCTTATGAAAAGCTACACGACGAACCATCTGGATTTGTCAATAAAATGGACACCAAGGACTACGGCATTGGTGCGCAGATCTTGCGCAACCTGGGAGTTCACAAGATGAAGTTGCTCAGCAATACTTCACGAAGAAGAAAAGGCATCATTGGATACGGACTGGAAATCACAGACACCATTCCTATTCTTGAAACGACACAAGCATAAATATTAGGACAAAAAAAAGCCGACTTAAAGTCGGCTTTTTTAATATCTAGCTGAGAAGGTTTACTCTGCAGTCCCTTCTTCTTTTTTGTCTTCTGTAGTTTCTTCTGTATTAGTGTCTTTCTTCTGCCACTTAGAATACTTGTTGCGGAATTTGTCAATTCTTCCAGCAGTATCCACAAAGTTCATCTTACCTGTAAAGAACGGGTGAGACATGTGGCTGATCTCCAACTTCACAAGTGGGTATTCATTTCCGTCTTCCCATTCAACGGTTTCTTTCGTCTCAGTAGTTGACTTGCCAATGAAGCTATATTCATTGGACATGTCCTTGAATACTACTAGTCTATAATTCTCGGGATGAATTCCTTCTTTCATGTCTTCTTTCTTTAATCGGGGGGCAAAGATAGAAATTTTTCTTTTTTTATCCGCATGTAATCTTCATGTTTTCACACCAACAAGTGGATAAGATGAAGTAGAGCGAAAATCTATCAGCCAAATTAAGCTCTTATTTTCTTGAAAAAGCCACTCACCACAGCAATATCAGGTGTTCAACCTTTACAAAACAAATTTACACCAACTTTCTTTAAAAGAACATGTCGGTTCATGATTCGAACCAAAATTATTCTTTCGATTATTGCAGTTCATGCCTCGCATACTTCGTATCATCAATCGCTTTAACCTGGGTGGACCTACCTACAATGCCAGTTATCTGACCAAGCATTTGAGTCCCACCTATGAAACCTTGCTGGTAGGTGGGCCTCATGAACCTGGCGAATCTGGCTCCTACTTTATTCCAGAATCAATGGGTGTTGAGTTCCGCATACTTGAAAATATGCGTCGAAACTTAAATCCTTGGTCGGACCGTCAAGGATATCTTGAGATTAGAAAGATTATTCGCGAATTCAAACCAGATATCGTGCACACCCACGCTTCAAAGGCAGGTGCTTTGGGCCGTTTGGCTGCCAAGCATGAAAACGTTCCACTAGTTGTGCACACTTTTCACGGACATGTATTCAGTGGATATTTCGGTGAAGTAAAAACAGGTGTTTATATACGGACAGAAAGACACCTAGCTAAATCCACTTCTGGAATCATTGCAATTAGTGCCATCCAGAAAAAAGAATTGTCTGAAAAATATCGCATTGCTCTTCCTTCCAAATTCAAAGTCATCCCCCTTGGTTTTGATTTAGAAAAGTTCATGACTGATCAAGAAAGTAAAAGATCGTCTTGGCGACAAAAACATCAGGTAGATGCTTCTACGATTTGCATTGGCATCATAGGTAGGTTGGTTCCAATCAAGAACCATGAAGCTTTTCTCCGAATTGCTTCTTTGATTAAACAAGACCAAGTGTGTTTCTTTATTATAGGTGATGGCACCGAAAGGGAACGACTCGAACAAATTGCACATGAGTTGGAATTGTTGGGGACTAATTCCAAAGTTGTCTTCACTTCTTGGGAATATGATATTGATTTGTCGCTTGCTGGATTAGACATCATTGCTTTGACCTCACTGAATGAAGGTACTCCTGTAAGTTTGATTGAAGCCATGGCGGCTGGGAAGCCAGTTGTTTCTACCAATGCCGGTGGCGTTCCCGACATTGTGCAAGAAGGAAAAAGCGGATACATCTTAGAACAAGGGGATCTCCAGGGGTTTGCAGAGAGCTTGTCTTTGTTAATAGATGACGCCGGATTGCGAGATCAAATGGGCCAAGCTGGCAGAGAATACGCCACTGAGCATCATAGTCTTTCTCGACTTATTCACGAAACAGATGCTTATTATCAACTCTTGCTTTCGGCTCAAATGAAATGATCTAATTTCCAACCATGCGAGTTGGATTTACCCGTTTGGCGCTTATTTCTTCCCTCTTTTTCTTTGGTTCTTTCTCAAATGAACCGAATGTCTTGGAGCGCGCCGATGTAGATAACGATGGTAAAATCTCTGCCTTTGAAGTGCGCACACACATCGAAAACTTCTTCTATGGCAGTCAATTGTTCACTCTAGAAGAAATCGATTTACTTATTGATGTCTACTTCGACTGACATCTTTTTCAGCGTTATTCACACAGTTGTGTTTGAAATTACAATTCGCTTGTTCTAAATCAGTCAAGTACAACTCTAGATTTGTTTCAGCACCGAATCTAACAATTGGAATAAATCCGAATCATGCTGAAGACTGCCTTATTACTTTTGAATGTCACAGGATATCTTCTCTTTAATATCCTTTTCGCAGATGGAGTAGTAATTGAAGACAACACCCCAACTGAAATGACCCCTGGTTCTAAGACCAAGGTTGAGATAAACGTCAATAAAGGAAATGTTACAGGATTTGCGAAACTTCAACTGGAACTTCCAGACGGCTTGATAGCTACTCCTGCAGAAACAAATGGTGCCTCGTTTACTTTTAGCGGACAAAAGGCCAAGTTCATTTGGATGTCATTGCCTTCAGATCAAGAATTTACTGTTGCTTATTTTTTAGAAGCTTCACCAAGTGCAAAAGGTAATTATGTAGTAAAAGGCACTTTTTCTTATATCAAAGAGAACCAGCGAGTGGACTACGAAATGCAAAGCAAAGTTGTTGTTGTTTCCACTAATGCTGTAGCTGCCGACAACAACACTAATACGACTCAAACGGGAGGCACCAATACAGCATCCATCAACGCACAAAACAATACCGCCACTCAAGCCATTGGACTCAGGTGTGTGCGTGAGATCACTCAAGTGAATGCTCAGGAGTATATGGTTTCACTTTTAGTAAAAGATTCAGACCTTGAAGGTTTTGCTAAAATTCAGGAGGTAATTCCAAGTGGTTATATCATTCAGGAGGAAGATTCTGATGGAGCTGTAGTTACAACCAGCGACGACGGTGTCAAGTTTGTTTGGTTTGAAGTTCCTCAAATGAACGAGTTTGGAGTTACCTACAGACTGGTTTCAGAATCTTCATCTGATGCTCCGGTTGTGAATGGTACTTTCTCCTATGTGCTTAACAATCAGCCTAAGGAAGTTGCCGTATTGAACCTTGGTACCACTGAGCTAGTGGTTGATAACCCTACTCCACCAGTAGATACCTCCACAGGCAACACAACAACCGGCAACACAACAACCGGAAATACAACAACCGGAAATACAACAACCGGCAATACAACCACTGGTAACACCACAACTGGAAATACAGGGAATACAGGGAATACAGACATCACAACTCCTCCAGACAATGCGGTTGCTGATACTACCCCTGTTACACCTAAAGAAATTGAGAAGAAAGAAGCGCCTAAGTCTACTTCTATCCCGAATCCAGACACTGGCGTTTCCTACAAGGTTCAAATTGCAGCTTCACATTCTGTAGTGACACAGTCTTATTTCGTGAAGAAGCACAGTTTTAAGAAGAACGTAAATATTGAAAATCACGAGGGCTGGGTGAAGTACACCACAGGATCTTTTGATATGTATAAAGGAGCTAGAGATGAGCGCGAACTTATTCGCAATGCACACTCTTTCCGCGGTCCATTTGTGACTGCATATAATGACGGCGAGCGCATAACCGTGCAAGAAGCGCTCATGATTTCAAAGCAAAAATGGTATAAATAACCTGCGTGCTAGCAGGTCTCTATACAGTAGTAATTTTGGTTAATAAATTGTAGAATTTGTTTAGGTAATTAGTCAAAAACCCTCCGGGAAACGTCGCGGAGGGTTTTTATTTTACAGCTATGAATTGGACAATCGCCATTCGAGGTTTTAAGAGTTACCTGGAGCTGGAGAAATCACTCTCTGATCTATCTGTCGAGGCTTACCTCCGTGATGTCAAAAAACTACACCACTACTCCATTGAATTTCTGGATCATGTAGGTCCTGAGACCATCGATCTCAATACATTCCAACACTTCCTATCTCACCAATTTGACTTGGGCATTGCACCCAGTAGTCAAGCCCGACTCATTTCCGGCATCAAAGCATTCTATACATTTTTGGTCTTAGAGAATGAAGTGGCGGTAAACCCTATCGACCTCATTGAAGCTCCCAACGTAGGCAGGAAATTACCTGATGTGTTAAGCATTGCAGACATAGACGCCATCATTGCGGCGGTGGATCTAAGCCAAAGCGGCGGAGCCAGAGACAAGGCAATTTTGGAAACACTTTATAGCTGTGGACTGCGTGTCACAGAGCTGTGCACCTTGAAAATATCAAATCTTCATACTGAAGAAGGTTTCTTGCGGGTCATTGGAAAAGGAAACAAGGAAAGACTCATTCCCATTGGAAAAGCAGCG
>CAZKMC010000044.1:0-13618 GCA_964553485.1 uncultured Comamonadaceae bacterium | reverse complement strand
CATTTCCTGGACTTCACCGAGGCCTTCCTGATAGCTTTTGCCCATTTCATAAGAGACTAGTGTTCCAAGATCTTCTTTGTATTCTCGAAGCTTGTCTCCAAATTGACGAACAATTTCACCACGCAAAGGAGCTGGCTTTTGCCTCCACTCTTTTTGTGCTGTTTGCGCTAATGAGATGACTTTTTCGTAATCATCTGTTGTTGCTGTGGAAACCTCAGAAATTAGCTTTCCGTTCGTGGGGGAATAACTTTGTATTCCTGGTCCCGAACCAAAAAAGGACGCTCCAGTGCTTACGCCTTGGTTTTTTGATTTTATTCCAAGGTTCTCTAGGACAACCTCAATTGATGTGTTGCTTTCTACTGTTGTGTTCATTTGTAAAATTTAGTGCTTCAAAGGTAGCAAGAAGCAATCGGATGACGAAATGGCTAAGCCCTTGATAACCAGAGGGTTAAAAAAGAGCAATTAACACCCCACCATTAAACGATTTTAACCCGGGTAGGGTATTGCGCCACTCAAGGCGATAGGCGCGCCGTATAGCGCTTAGAATGGCCTAAAATTGATTTTCGAGATGATTTAGTCCCGTAAGTTTGATTTTAAAGCATGTTCCACGTGGAACAGCTACCTGCCGAGGTAGACTAAGAGCATACTGACATCGGAGGGGTTTACTCCGCTAATGCGGGAAGCCATTCCGATGGTTGTTGGTTTTGAAGCAGTGAGCTTTTCCTTAGCCTCCGCCCTAAGACTTCCAAGTTTGTTGTAGTCAAGGTCTGAAGGAATTGGTATGTGGTCCAGGCGGGAAAGCTTGTTGGCCATTTCTTTTTCCTTTTCAATGTATCCCTCGTACTTCATTTGGATTTCAGAAAGCTCCATAATCTCATCCCCCTCTTGTCCCAAAGCTATTATGTAGTTGTCCAACTCACTAATATGTGTTCGAAGAAGTTGCGTAGTCATTTGGGGCCGAGTTACAATGGACTGAAGCTTGACCTTTTGGTTAATTAGTGCAGTCCCCTCTTGTTCTAATAGAGGGTTGATCGATTCTGGAGAAACACTTTGAGTGCGAAAGAACTTCTGTGTCTTTTGAACAAGGTCCTTCTTTCGCTCGATGTTTTTGAGTCTTTCATCATCTGCAAGTCCCAGTGCATGACTTAGTGGGGTTAATCTTTCATCGGCATTATCTTGTCTAAGAAGAATGCGATATTCCGCCCTGGAAGTAAACATGCGGTATGGCTCTTCTGTTCCTTTGGTAATTAGATCATCTATTAGAACCCCAATGTAGGCCTCTGAACGCGAAAGAATCAATGGTTCTTTTTCTTTGGATTTCAAATGGGCGTTTATTCCAGCCATTAGTCCTTGACATGCGGCTTCTTCATAGCCGGTTGTTCCATTGATTTGGCCTGCGAAGTACAACCCGCTTATCAACTTCGTCTCAAGTGTTAGATTCAATTGAGTAGGCGGAAAGTAGTCGTATTCAATTGCGTACCCTGGACGGAACATACGCACATTCTCAAACCCGGGAATCGATTTCATTGCCTTAAATTGCACTTCTTCAGGTAGACTTGTGCTGAATCCGTTGACATAAATTTCAACTGTGTTCCAACCCTCAGGCTCAACAAATATTTGATGGCGCTCCCTTTCTGCAAAACGATCTATTTTATCTTCTATTGATGGACAGTATCTAGGACCTTTTCCAAGTATACGGCCATTGAACATAGGAGACCTGTCAAAGCCCTCTCTTAATAAGTTGTGTACTTCTGGGTTTGTATATGTGATATGACAAGACCTTTGATGCGTAAGTTTTTTGGTGTTTGAGAAACTGAATTTACTTGGCTTATCGTCTCCAGGTTGTTCTACCATTTGAGTGTAGTTAAGTGAACGCCCATCCACGCGTGGTGGAGTACCTGTTTTCATCCGCCCAGATTTAAAACCAAGGGCTTCAAGGCAAGACGTCATTCCAGTTGCTGCGCGCTCCCCGGCTCTACCCCCACCAAATTGTTTTTCTCCTAAATGGATGAGTCCATTCAAAAAAGTGCCATTAGTGAGTATGACTGTTCTACTATAGATCTCGAGGCCCATTGAGGTGCGTATGCCGCAGACTGCACCATTTTTTACAAGGACGTCTGTGGCCATGTCTTGCCAAAAATGAACATTGGGAGTTTGTTCGAGCATTAATCTCCACTCCTCAGCAAAGCGCATGCGATCATTTTGAGTACGGGGGCTCCACATGGCTGGCCCCTTGCTCTTATTGAGCATACGGAATTGGATAGCGGACTTATCGCTGACAATGCCGGAATATCCGCCCATGGCATCTATTTCACGAATGATTTGACCTTTGGCAATACCTCCCATGGCGGGGTTGCACGACATGTGTCCGATAGTATTCATGTTCATTGTGACCAACAGAACGGAAGAGCCCAAGTTGGCCGCGGCAGCCGCCGCCTCATTTCCGGCGTGGCCGGCACCTACTACTATAACGTCGTATTTTTGATGCATATTGGAATGTTCCACGTGAAACAATTATCAAAAGGACCGCAAATTTAGACATAAATCCTCCTGTGCGCGCATATTAGTTTGTTGCTCTTTTGTCTTGTCTTTGAATCCGGTAAGATGCAAAATTCCATGAACCATCACCCGATGTAATTCGTCTTTGAATGATACCGAACGCTCCTTGGCATTTTCCTTCACGCGCTCCACACTAATGTAGATTTCGCCATTTATTGTTTTACCAATACAGTAGTCAAAAGTGATAATGTCCGTTAAGGTGTCGTGATTTAGGTAGTGCTGGTTGATTTCAAGCAAGTAGTCGTCACTACAAAATACATAATTAAGGTTTACGAACGTATAGTGTTGATTTACAGCAACATGTGTCAACCAAGCACGCAGTTTTATTCGGTCTTTGAGCTGAAAAGAGGGGAGTTCAGAAAAGAAATGAATTGGTATTTTAGACACCGACGGCATCGAATTCTAATTCGACAATTTTACCGGCATCTATAAAACTACAACGGTCTGCAAGATTGCGCATAAGGAATACGCCACGACCATTTGGTTTTTCGATGTTTTCAGGTGCTGTTGGGTCGGGAAGGTTGTCATAATCGAAACCAGGACCCTCATCTTCGATCGTGAATCGCAAGACCTTTTCTTCTGTAGAAAATGTAACGATTACCTCTTTAGATGCATCCATCTTATTACCATGGACGATGGCATTGTTAACCGCCTCAGTGAGGGAGATAAGAATGTTCCCGTAAAAATCTTCCTTGATCTGGTAGCTTTCACAAACTTCATCCACCAGCTTCTCAACAATGGCTATGTTCTCGGGTTGAGAAGAAAACTTGACTACTTTTTCAGTATCGGGCATGATCATGATATCCTCACCTCTATTTATCGGTCTAAATTATTAAAATAATCATTCACTTTCTCCCGGTAATAAGGTTTCAGTGAAGGTGGCACAGTTTTAAGCATTTCTACTTCCCATTCTTTCCGCTTTTGATAGTCAGAATATTGAATAGGATTGCTGCGTAATTGCTGATCTCCGGCTTTGGACTTTCGTTGCTCATCCTGATCTCGAGTGCGTTCTGCATTTTCTGCTTTCAACAATCGAATCATGATGTCATGTTGTCTTTTCAACGTTTCATCCGTAACTCTTTTGTTTACGAGATCTTCTTCAATCTGTTCCATTTCTTTGGAAATTTGCTTCAATTCATTGCCATTTCCACTTCCATCCTCATTCAATTGCTGCCCCATCTTATCCATCATCTGACGAATAGCAGCTTGTTTGGCAGCCATTTGGGCTATTTCCTTGCTCATTCCCCCTTGACCACCCTTGTTTTCTCCTTTATTGCCGTCCTCACCCATTTTTTCCTTCATCTTTTTGAGTTGGTCACTCAATGCCTGTTGCATTTTTTTCATATCTCCAGCACCTGGCTTTGGAGATCCCGATCCACCAGGCTTCTCGCAATTTCCAGTTCCTGGCTTTTTACAGGCCATCTGCTGTTGCATTGCCTTCAAAGCCTCATCAAGAAGCAGAGCGAGGTTGTTGAAAGAGGTCATGACATACTGCTGATTGCTGGTTACCTCACTTGTCTTGCGCTCCGCAATTTCTTCTAGAGCCTTTTCCATGTGATTGTTGACCAAGCCAATCTCGCGGTTCACAGCCGCCTGCAATTGAACAATCCGCTTGCTCAGAGCAAATAAGGAGTCCTCAACCATTTTTGCATCGTCTTTGAGCTTCCGTTGTGTCTGGCCGTATTGGATGTACTTAGGGTCGTTCTTGTCAACCTTACTAATGTCTGACATCAAAAGCTCTTGATCAAATGATAAGGTTATCACGTTTTCCAGCAGAGCACGCAAGGCATCGAGGTCTTCTTCCATGGATTCTGCAGAATTCTGTTGCATGGATTGCTCCATTTTCTGAGCCATTTGTTCCATTTTTTCAGAAGCTTCTTTTTGAGATTCAGAGGCCTTTTTGCTCTTTTTATCACCTAATTGCTCCGAACTTTTTTGCATTTCTTGTTCAATCTCTTCCTTCTGTTCTTCAACGTCAGGCATGCTGTTAGGGTTCTCAAGCTCTTCATTGAGTTTTTCGATATCCTCCATCTCCTTTTCTAAGTTCTCAAACTCTTCATTCAGCTTATCTTGTTCTTCTTTCAGCTTCTCTTCGTCCGCATCTTTTTCCTTACTCTTCTCTGACAACTCTTCTTGCTTTTTAGCTAATTCTTTCAGCTTTTCTATGCTGTCTTCCATCTTCATTTCCCACTCCATCTGTTTGAATTGCTCAAGTGCTCGGTCCAATTCCTTTTCTAAATCTTCAGAATTCATGTCCATCTGCTCAATCTGTTCCTGAAGCTCATCTTTGTTGAGCTCCTCCATCATTTTTTGAAGCTCTTCATACATTTCACGCATCTCATCATTCATCAATTCGTCAAACAACTCCTGCAGTTTTTCCTGCTTTTGTTGGATTTCTTCTTTGCGCTGATTGAACTGAGACTCTTTCTGGTCTTTCTTCTGATTCTCTTTTTTCAATTCATCAACTTGTTTTTGAAGCTCACGTTGCTGCTTGAGAATCTCGTCTACTTGTTTCTTCTCCTGCCAACCCATTTCTTCTTTGTTCAAAAGGTCTTTACGGAGCTCTTCCAACTTCTCTTGCAGGTCTTTCGCATCATCAATGCTTTTTTGCAACTTGTCTTTGATGTCTTCGTTCTTCTCATCACGCTCTTTTTTTACCTCATCCAAAGTAGGAGCGGCATATACCCTTTCAAGGGTCCGAGAGCTTTTAGAGCCATTCACCTGGTCATTATCCCAGATCTCGAAATAATAGCTGATTTTGTCTCCGGGAAGAATGCCCAACTCGCCCAACTGCCAGTGATAAAAGAATTGACCGCTGGTGCCAGCGGGGACTGATAAAGGAAGGGTTTTACGAAGTCCAATTTCTTTGGTTTTGTCTGAACTCTCAGCATATGAGTAACTGAAATTCAACCTTTTAAAGCCATAATCATCCTGAGCCTCTCCAGTAAAAAAGAGGTCCTTTTGAGTCAAGCTGTCGCGCTCCTCATTCACAATTATTGAAGGGAATTGATCAGGGATTACTGAAATCCGATAAGTTACTGAGTCAGGGTTTTTAAGAAAGCTATTGGCCGCATGCAAAGAATAGTTGGTGTTCTTCATTGCAACCATTTGGTGTGTAAACACATTCTCACTTTGGTTTGCTAGCGCGAAGAGAGAATCCGAGATACGCACGCTTAATACGTCAGTGTTCCTAGTTTCAAACACCCAATTAATTTTCGTGCCGGCCGGAACCGTTAGGTCTCCAGAATTCCTAATGTCCGTATCCTTTAGCCCTACATACTGAGGGTAATCCAATTGCGCCATAAAGTTGACTAGCAATGGCTTTGGAAGGGTTTTCAGGGTGTAAGGTACACTGTAGAACCCGTCTGCATACAAACGAAAAGACAGGTCTTTTTGAACATTACGGAAGGAATATTTAAACCTCGTTTTTCCAAGCGCCTCCAATTTAAAACGAGTTCCGTTCTGCTCTACAAAAACTTGATTGGGAATTGCAGCACCGCTCAATTCAATTACCAGTTCGAAATCTTCTTTTTCAGGCACAATCAATTCATTCAGCAAGCGAATTTGATATGGAGCCACAGGCACAATTTCTTTCCCATAATTGATCAAGCGGCTGGTAGAATCTTTTAGGATTGGTGGCGCCAAAAGCAATAGACCTGTAAAAATGACCAAAGGAGGAATAGCATATTTGAGGTATTTCCTATTCTCTTTGAAATCCACCGCAGCGGTAAACGGAATGGGTCGGAGCTCTTTTGTTTTTTGCTCGATACTGGCGCTTAATAGCGAACCGGCCTCAGTGCCCCCGGCCATCTCTTGAAGCTGCAAGGTGTTTAGAAGCTTGTCCTTGATCTCTGGAAAATGATTCCCAACAATCACACTTGCTTGTTTGTGGCTGATCACCTGCCCCAAGTTAAACAGCTTGAACAAGGGAATAAGAACCAGCCTAACTAGAATGTAAGAACAACTTAGGACGAAGGACCAAAACAGGAAGGTGCGAATTACCGTATTAAATTTCCCAAAATACTCCAGAGCAACAACTAGAAGATAGGCCCCAAGAATCAGCCCGATGCTATAAATCAACCCCTTAATAATGCGGTTTTTATAGTACTTCCTGATAAAGCCGTCCAGCTTATCGATCAATGACCCCGATGTGCTATTCTCCATGTATCTCCTTCAAATTGCAACGGCGTACTTACCGCATTCTTTCAAAAATACGGAAATCCAACGCGCTTTGAGGTGTACGTCAGAATTGAATTGGGGTTTTACGAAAATTTAACTCAGTGAGTGATGATCAAACGGTGCTTTTCCACCCGGCTTAACCGATTGATTATCAGGAGATACGTGCCTGCGCTAATTCCAGACAAGTCCAAAGACCTCCTCTGTGCGCCGAATTCTTGAGCCTCCACAGGCATCCACTTACCATCAAAACTTAGGACCTCAATGCGGTCAGTTGGCAGGAAAGCCCCTTCCACATGAACCACATTGCTCGCAGGATTTGGGAAAAGGGTGAAATCTCTCAAGTTTGTTTCAGCAATGCCTACTGTGACCGTATAGACATTTGAACTTTCATCACAACCAAACTCTGTTTCTGCGGATACCGAATAGTTCCCGAGAACGTCTGCCAGCAAGCTGGAACCACTTTCCCCTTCAATCTGCAACCCATTGAAGTACCAAGTATAAACGGAGTAGCCTCCCCCAACGCTAAGCACTTGAGTGGTTTCATTAAATACCAAGGTCAACTCCGGACAGTAAACAAACTCTCCTGTAGATGCCCCACAACCAAATTCATTAGTTACAGCACAACTGAAAACTCCAGGACCAGGAAGAGGGAGTGTTGCGCTCAGTTCTCCAGCAATTGTATCACCATTCATGAACCAAGTATAGGTCTCCAATTCAGGTTGTGCAACCTCTAATGCCTGGGTTTCTCCGTTAAAAATAAGCACAGGCTCCGGATTGGCAAACACAATTACGCCTTCTGTTTCTTCGAACAAAGAAGACGTTTCCAGGGTGATGGCCAAAGCCCCTGAAGTGCCTTCAGCTGAGAGCACGGCAGTTCCGGTTGCCAAATCAAAAGTGGTTGTGCCCAAGTAATCATCATCTGTGAACAGGTCATCTGAATCCCAAAAAGTGATGGAGTAGGGAGGATTGTTCAAAACCAACCCAATGTTATTCCAGGTAGCAGAATTCACGTCCGTTATGTAAGGGGCGGTATAAATATTATTTCCGTCCCCATCTGTGATTACAAAATAAGGGTCGGGATCAAGCAACCCAAAGCCATCTTCGATGTCTCCCCCCCAGCCATCGGCTAATGAAAAGGCAGAGACGCTTTGTAAAGTGTAATCCTGGATTTCTGTGACTAGGCTGATTGTGTAGTCACCTGGTTCAGAGTATGTTTGCACTGGTGGAGTTGCTTCATTTGAGGTAGATCCATTTCCAAAGTCCCAGCTATATGAGGTGACGCCTGGCGCCCCATCAATGGTGGCTACACAAGTCACTTCCAAACTTCCACAAGCGGCAAGGTTGTCTACAGTAAAGGATGCATTGCCTCCTTCTCCTGGAACCACGGTCAGAGGCAATTGAAACGACTCGTCCAACTCTTGTTCAAATCCAAAAGCAGTGACTGTAACGTGCACATAAATAGTAACTAGATAGTCACCCGCCAGCAGCGGAATTCCGCAGATTGTGGCGCAGCCTTGTACCTCTCCTTCTCCAGGATGATATGTGTTGTCAGGGCTGTTAGTGAGATAGTCCATTCCAAATGGCAACCCCGCAACATTGGTGATGATCACCTCATCCAAAGACGCCTCGATCTCGGTACCTGGATCCACAATGGTGGCAGGCAGGAAAAAAGTCAAAACTGATTCATAGTCCTCTCCCGCAGTAGCGTCTGGCAAGATAAGGGGGCAAATAGCGGGAAACGCGACCTCAGATACACAATCAGGGTCAGGAGTGCAGGTGGCGCATTGCCCGAGGGATTGAACCACTAGAACAAATGCAAAAAGAGAGCATAGAAAAAGGCGCATAGTGTCGATTTTGGATGCTTAAAGGTACAACTTCAAGTTAAATATAAGGCGTGCAGATATTTCCAAAATACTGGAGCAGGATTAACAAGTCGGCCACATCCACCTCGGTGTCATTGTTCAAGTCAGCCACACACGTGCCACCGCAGGCCCCGATGACTTCTTGGAGGTCATTACAACCATTGTCATTGCTATCAGCAAGCAGGGGGTTAGTGTTGGTCACATTGAGTTCTGCCCAATCTGTGATGCCATCTCCATCTGTGTCCTGGAGGGTTGGAGACGTGCCGTAAAGGCTGATCTCATCGGCGTCAGCCAAACCATCTGAATCAGAATCCTGACAGACATCACCGAGACCGTCGTTGTTGAAATCCTCTTGTCCGGGATTTGGAGTGTTCAAACAGTTATCCAAAGGATCTACCACGCCATCATTATCTGTGTCTGCTACTTCACCAAAAGAAAAATCCCCCGTAACCGGATAATGATCCGACGCAGTCTGTGAGTCACCAGCCTGAAGGCCGTACAGTCCTAAACGAACGCCAGACATCAGCTCTGTGTTAAGAGAGAAAGATTTTTGCGCGGTCATTACGGCGTCTGAATAGATTAAGAAATCCAGCCTTCCCGGAGGAAATGAGGAATTGTCGTCTTTCCAGGTAATCGCCATGGGTTGGTCAGCCTGCATACAAATGAGATCAGCCAATGAGGTGCCATCCCAATCATGCGGACCTCCAGGCCCCCAAGTTCCAGTGTCTTGAATGTCTCCGTCTAACAAGGTGATAAGCTGTTGTGCATAGCCCACAAGATTCAAATCCCCCCCCATTATGAACGGTGTTCCAGCAGGAAGGTCAATCAATCCCCCCGCAGATTGAGCGTCTAAAATAAAGTTGACAAACTCGTCTACTTGGTCTTGCCTCGCCGCTTCGGCAGTGCAGCAGTTTAAGTGCGCATTGTTGAAGAGAATGTCGTGAGTAAAAGTAGCTGGTAAGTCTATCAAAACCGGATGCTGCCGATCTAGTGAAGGCCAATCATTCAGGATCGGATATCGTGAGGCAGTAATCATGTCCCAATCATCTTTTACGGCATACCACCCATCTATAGTTCCCAAAGGCAACCACCCATCCATAAGCCCTTTAACTGTGGCGGCGCTTACGTTATTGGCCTCTGAAAAGCCCAGAATATCTGGCTGAATGGCATTCAACAAGCGGTCAAGTGCATCTTGGACTGCCCCATTATTAAGCCCCCCTTTTACGTTATAGGCCGTGATTCTAAGGAAGTCTGTATTCGATTTGGCCAAGTCAACAGGCGAATATGCCGGCACTGGCGTGTCATCAAAAGTGTATAAAAAACCATCTGAACTTGGCATGTGATCACCGCCATTCGACTCTTTGAAAAGCAGTTTTATTGTGGGAGAAGGGAACAATGGGTTTACGCCATCCGGCACAGCATCTCTGCGAATAGCAATTTCAAATTCGGTACCTGAAACTGTTGGCAAGCAATGGAAACCGATGTCTGAAAAACCAACAGTGGCGGCCGGCACCACATCATAATAGACAGTTCTTGTAGAGAAATTGATTCCTACTTCAGACCCGACACCAGCTGTAACTCCATAGCCAGTTCCAGAATTGTCGTCTGCATCAATGTACAGGTATACTGAATGTGCAATCAGAGCATCTGTCAGGTCGATTTCGGTATCCACAAGCAAACGGACGTAGAGGTAGTTCTCGTCATTGCTTACTTGCATTTCCAGCAGATCAATTCCAGCTATTGATTCAGTATTATCAGTATGTATAGCTAGGCCGGGAAGCCAGTCATCATAAAGGCCATCGATAGCAATGGGAGAGCTTTGTCCAAAAGAAAAAAGGGCAGCCACGCAGAATGCGCAGCTAATTACTGAGGTTAAAAGTCTGGTCATCTTGTTTTGGTTAAGGAGCCCATTAAGATACGAAATTTGAGCTGATCAGTAGTTCTGACCCCGAATTGAGTGGGGTTATGAATCTTAAGCTAACTTTGCGCTCAATGAAATCAAGCACGGCAAGACGTTTAATTGGGACATTCCTTAATGGCCTTTTGATCACGGTTCCTTTAGTGGTAACCGCATACATTATATGGGCCGTATTTCAGTTTTTTGATGAGCTTTTGCCGGGAGAAAGAAAATTCCCGGGACAAGGCCTTTTGCTCTTGATAGGAGTGATTTTTGCTATCGGAATGATGGGTAAGACCTTAATCGCCAACCCAATTAAAAAGGAGTTTGAACGACTTTTGGCAAGGGTTCCCATGGTGAAGACCATCTATTCTGCAATCACAGACCTGATGTCTGCCTTCGTTGGCCAAAAAAAGAGCTTTAAACAACCTGTATTGGTAAAAATCAACGGTGAATTGGATATCGAGCGTATTGGTTTCATCACAGACCAGGTGCTGGAAATATTAGATTCGCCAAAAGGAAAGATTGCGGTTTATTTCCCGCATGCATACAGTTATACTGGAGATGTTTACATTGTGGACGTCAAACGAATTACCCTTATTGAGAAAAATGCTGGAGAGGTGATGAAATACATCATTTCCGGAGGCATTTCAGAAACCAAAAAAGAGCATGACACCAAGGTTGAGAAATCTGGCGATGTTGCATCTGGTCGTCCTGATCTTCGGGTTCACGGGGATACTGGGAGAACTGATCAGCCTTGATTCCATTCCACTTGTTTTTTATCGGACAGCAATAGCCGCGGTAGTTCTAATAATCTTTGTAGCTGTTGCAGGGAAACTGCAAAAAATTGACCTGCGCACTACTGCCAAGCTGGTGGGAATTGGCCTCATCACAGCTATGCACTGGGTATTTTTCTTTGAGGCAATCAAAGTGTCTACCATTTCTGTAGCGGTTGCTACCCTGGCCTCAACCGCATTATTCATAAGTTTTTTTGAGCCCTTGTTCATGGGCAAAAAGGTAGATTTCCGAGAAGTATTTTTGGGCATCATTGTCATAGCTGGTTTGGTCATTATTTTTCAGTTCGAAACTGAATATAAACTTGGAATCATTCTAGCCCTAGTGTCTGCTTTTTTAGCTGGATTGTTCAGTGTATTCAATGGCATTATGATCAAAACGGTTGACGCCGTCAGCATCTCGCTGTATGAAATGCTAGCAGCCGCAGGTGGTGTTTTTATTTTCCTTGGCTTCAGTGGCGCAATTGACCTTGAATTTTTTGTGATTTCCAGAATGGATTGGCTGTGGCTTCTTTTGCTCGGCACCATTGCCACGGCGTTTGCCTTTGTGGTGAGTGTGGAAGTAATGAAGGTATTATCTCCTTTTACCGTGGCGCTGAGCATAAACATGGAACCGGTTTATTCAATTCTACTTGCGCTACTAATTTTCGGAGACAAAGAAAAGATGTCTTTCGGGTTTTATATAGGAGCCTTTGCTATTCTGGCAGCGCTTTTTGGAGACGCATGGATAAAACGCGTTCAGAAAAGAAAGGCTAAATCATCACTCCTGCAAGAGGAATAAATGGGCAGAGATAGAATCCGCTTGAAGAAGACCCTGATTGCTTAATTTCCAAAAAGCACCCTCTTCAACCGCCAGCCCCTGTTGAATCTGTTCGTTCCAGAAGGCCCCATATATGGATTTCAAGTCTTGCCCAAATCGAGAGCGAGCTATATCCAGATCAATTCCTTTTTTTGTCCTCAGTCCCGTCATGATATATTCATTGAACTGATCGGCTTTACTCAGAATCTCTGATTCCATAGGGAGAACTCCCTTTTTGATTGACTGAACATATCCTGCATTACTTCTGATGTTCCAACTTCGCCTTTTTCCATCATAACTGTGTGCGGATGGACCAATTCCCACATAAGGCACCCCATTCCAATAGCTCGTATTGTGCTTTGAGTAAAACCCGGGCTTACCAAAATTTGAAATTTCATAATGATCAAAACCTGCTGTTTCACATTGCTTTACTAGTATTTCATACTGAGATTTTACCTCCTCATCGGAAGGAATCTGTACCTCACCTGAACGTACCTGTTTATCCAGAAGGGTATGTGGTTCTGTGGTCAAAATGTAGGAGCTGATATGTTGAACGCCTAGATCAATGGCTTGTTTAATACCCTCTTCCCATTCCATATTCAAATGAGTGGGCAATCCGTAAATTAGGTCTATAGAGATGTTATCAAATCCTTTGTGCTTCGCACGAGGAATTCCATTCAGAGCATCCAATGCACTGTGCGTTCTTCGCATCCATGTCAACACGTCTTGTTGGAAGCTTTGCACCCCTATGCTTAGACGATTGATACCGGCTTCTGCCCATCCAGTTAGCAATTCATCAGTGAGGTTTTCGGCATTTGCTTCTAGCGTGATTTCAATTGGATTGGCCCATTCAAAATTTACCCGTAGAAATGTGATGAATGATTTGATTTCGTCTGAGCTTAGAACAGACGGGGTTCCTCCTCCAAAATAGATGGTGGTGATTTCTGATGAGCCAAGCTCTTCTTGCCGCAGCTCTAGCTCTTGCATCATGGCAGAGATTACTTCAGTCTTGTTATTAAGCGAAGTGCTAAAATGAAAGTCGCAATAGCTGCAGGCCTGTTTACAAAAGGGAATATGGAGATAGATACCTGGCATCCTATCGCTCTTCAAGTACCTTCAATAATTGACCATCTTTTTCGGCCTTCTTCATTGAGACAATTGTGGTTTGAATCCCATCAATGTAGCCCTCTATTTGGGCTTTTTCATCTGCTTCTTGCAGGCCGGCTTTTCTGGCGTCTAATTGCCCGAGTATTTGTTCCAGAGCCTGATATGCGGCCAATCGATTCCACCAGAGAGAAGCATTTCGTCCAACGGACTCAATTCCTGCAACGGCATCAACAAGGGCGGCGTTTTCTTGACCAGCCAAATACCCGGTGTAATTTCGCATGAATAAGTATTGTTCATACCCAGAAAGTGCAGCCAGGGTCTGTTTGAAATACGCGTGTTTGTTTTTGTTGCCAGACTCCTCGTACAAACCGGCCACGGCAGAAATGATGGCAAAATTTCTTTCAGCTTCCAAAGTTGAAGC
>CAZKMC010000043.1:9768-13827 GCA_964553485.1 uncultured Comamonadaceae bacterium | reverse complement strand
GAGCAATCGAAATAGAGCGGGTTATATAAGATTGAATAAATACTTTCATCAATCTCCGTCGTTGTCTGTAAACGTGATACTTATGCCTAATACTGAAGGCATATCGGACTTCAATAGAATCACAATATCTTGAAGTTCCACATAGGCCGCTTCAACTAGTTCCGGGCTCTCTTCAATGGTGACATTCAAAGGGTCAGGTACATTGTCCAATGCCAGAAGCGCTTCTTGAATTTGGTTTTGAATATGCTGGTCTAAAGGACTTTGGCTTGCCTCATGAAATGCATCCACGTCATTGAGCAAATCGTCCAGTCCAACCCCATTTACCCCGTCCACAGAAATTCCGCAATATGCATCAAGAATGCCTCTCAAATGTTTTCTAGCCAATTCTGCAGAGAATTCTCCAAAGAGGCATTCCACATGTTCAGGTAAAGGGATGTCCAATGTGAGCAAACCCAATGGCAAGGCTATTTTATCTCTTTTCAGTTGCTCATAATCAGCAATGAGGCCGTTCACCAATTGGCTCATTGAGCTGGTGGCAGATGCACCGGTTTGACTCACAAAATTGCCTTCATTTGATTGCCACGACACATTCAGCGAAGTCAGATCTGCAGTGAGCAACGACGCCAATTCCTCAAGAAAGTTGAGTCGATTGATGGCGAAATCATTTGTGGTGAAATCTTCCAATGCCCCGCCATTGATAAGATAATCCAGAGATGGAAAGCCCATTTCATCGAAGTTCAGCCCTTCCCAAGTGCCATTTTCAACCCTCGAAGCGATGGCTGAGGTGTCTGCGGGAAAAGTATTGATTTTAGAATGTGAATCAAGGGTTTCAGCAACACCAAATTTATAGGGGCTTGCAAGTTCCCAATCTAGCCAAGCAGTCTTCAGCGCTTGTTGCATGAGTAGCAAATTGTCTTGATTTACGTTGGTTTGAAAATCAGAAACAGTGGCACTCAAATCAATTGTAGAATTCAAAGCCGCTTGATATCGTCCTTGAACCACCAACTTGTAGTTTTCAAGGGCAGGGGCAAAGGTCAAATCCTCATCAGGGGCTGCATCTGGATCTTTACATCCGTTCACCATCAGTGCCAATAGACATAGAAAAAGAAGAGGTCGATATGCTTGAAGTTGCTTCATGAGTTAGAGTGAGGCGATTTCAGGTAATTCAATGCTAGTGTGATCCACCAAATAAAGTATGGTGGCGTCTATTTGGGCAGAGTCAACTTGGTAGAAGTTGAAGCCCAATAATTCTTGCGCTTCATAAACTTCATCGGCCGATAGGCCAAAAGGAGAAGCATGGACAAGATTTCCAATGAAAGCCAACGCTTCACTCAATACATGAGACTTTAACGCTTGATCCTCAATGTTGTCATTTGCCTGCTTGAGATAATGAATGGCTGTACCTGCGCATATCCTCGACCAATGATATTGGACCTGATCGATTGCTTCTGAAGGGTCATCACCATTGGTTATAGCCGTGCGAGCTTCTACAAAAGCATCCATGATGGCGTTAGTGCCTACCGCAGCATCAATAGTATTGCCATATTTCCCGTGGAACCGCAAACCTTCTGTGATTTGAGGGAAATCCGTTGGAAGACCCAAGTAGCCAAACGCTTCATCAAACTTGTGTTCTGCCTCAGTATAGTGCTTGCCACCATCAGCATTCACAATATTTGTATTGTCGAAAGAACCGTCTAAAGTGCCCTGCAAATAAGTGCTGTTGGCCTGGTAGAGAAACACATCTCCCATCATGCCTTTTTCGATGATTTGCGTAAGCTCCATGCCGTTGGCATTTAAGAGATACACTTTTGAAGGATCAGTGCTACTTACCATATGTCCCGCAATTCCTTCTTCTGCAGCCTGCACAGATTGAGATATTTCAGTTATCTCAAAGAAATATGCCTCATAAGCAGAAACATACGGGAGGAAACATTTGTCTGAAAGATTCTTTCCAGGAATAGCTGCTTCAGCAGAAAAATAGGCGCTGCCATTTCCACCAGCATTTGACCACATGTCCAAAAGTTGAGTCAAATCCAAAGCAGTACCAGGTGTATTCGCAGTTTTCAAATACGATACGATTTCTGTGAGCTGGTTCAACCGAGCTGTTTGACCGCTGTAATCGACAGTTAGATTTCCATTCCTCGTGAAACAATAGTTTTCTCCGTCACAGGTCTCTGCAATTGGAGAAATACACTCAATGGGATCTTCTTTTTTACAAGAAGAAATGGTCAATACAAGTATAAATGCGAAGAGTGTCTGCCGGATCATGGTACCTCGTTTATTTAGATTAATTCTCAATAACGGGACAAAGGTATCTGGGCAGTTCGATAAGGGCAATACCTTGATTAGGGTATTCTGTTTCCTGGCGTGCTTAATTGATTGAAATACAGCTACTTAATTTAAGTCAGGAGTTATGAACTTGAGCGTGTTAGGTGAAGTACCAGGACCTTGTCCTAAGCTATCTATTGGAGCCATATCATAAATCGGGCGTACTTCCAGAAGCACGGGTTGATGATCTGAAAACTTAAAATTCAGGTCTTGTCCCTGAGCCTTAATGACTTCCAAGTTTGGCGATACCATATAATGATCAATAACTGTAGTGTAGGTCTCTCCTTTGACATACTTCTTGGTGAGCTTACGATTTGTGGGAACAGTTGGGTCAGCTATCCATCTCCATTCATGCGGAATTTGACCGTTAGTGAGCAAATTCTCATTGTAGGGGCTGTCTGGATTGATAGGAGAGTAGTTAGGGGGACATTGGTTCCAATCACCGCCCATAATGACGTAGTTACCATTGAGGTATTCCAGCTCTGCGTCTTCAATCATTTTTTTGACTTCCGCTTGGACCATGGTTCCAGCTGTGTCATACGCAGAACAATGCGTGTTGTAAACCACAAGGCTGTGATTGTTGGGCATTGGGACACGCATTTTGAGATAGCAGCGGTCAAGAAAGAACACCCTGCGTGGCCATTCAAATTGCGAATCGAAGCGAATCCGTTCTGGGTTCACGTATGGGAGTTTGCTGAAAGTAGCAATTCCAGAAATTACTCCACCCATTGGTTCAAAGAGGGGCATGGGTACAAAATCCACGTTATAATTAATGGCGAATGAATATGCGTACTCCGGCAATTCCTCATGAAGAAATCCCATGTGATTGACGCCGTAACTTCTTTTTGCGACGCTATCTATTTCTTGAAGCAACATGATGTCCACATCTTTGTGCTTACTGAGGAAATCTCGAATCCCCTCGCGGTTCTTCTTAACGATTTCTTTTGTCTGGATCACCGTTTCCCCCCCGTCATAGAAGAAGTCAGTTTCTTCACCAAGCCCTGTAAACCCTAAATTCCAGGTCAGTATTTTGAAGGTAGGACCAAATTCACCTTTTGATGTGCCTGTCTGAATCAAGTCCTGCTGCTCTGGTGGTTCAAAATCAGTAAATGTGCCATAGACCAAAACGCCCACAACGTACAATCCTGCCAACAAGGCGAACCAAGCTATGCCTTTTGCTATTTTTTTGATCATAAGCCTATTCTGTTTTGAATCCAGGCCCAAATATCCTTATAAACTCGTTCACGTTGCTTCTCATTTAGTATTTCATGTCGGAAACCAGCATAAATAACTGACTGAACCCGGGCATCGGTATTTTTAAAAGAGGCGATGTTCTTTTCAAACCCTTTACGTAGTCCTACTACAGGGTCATCTGCCCCCGCTAACAAAAGAACCGGCAATCCGCTTGTAGTGCTTTTTAAATTACCATGTACTTTTCGCAAACCACCAAGCATATCAACAAAAAATCCATTACAGCACACAAAACCGCACCAAGGGTCGGCCACATATTTATCCACTTGAGCCTCATCTGTTGAAAGCCAGTCAAAATCTGTTCGATTGGGTTTGAAAGGCTTATTGAAATCACCAAATGTCAAAGCATTCATGACTTTTCCCGGTTTGTCTTTTCCTTGAAAGGCACTCATTAGTTTAGCTACCGTATGTCCAATTGGCAGCAGTAGTCCAGGATGTGGGGCAAGGATGGGCCAAAAGGTTTCACTAGTGGGCCAGACG
>CAZKMC010000043.1:8717-9758 GCA_964553485.1 uncultured Comamonadaceae bacterium | reverse complement strand
GGCAAGGGCAGAGGCAATCAAACCTTGTACAGACATTTTCTTGAACAACACGCTATAGGCAGCAAGAATGCTTCCAGCACTATGTCCCAATAGAATGATGGGCAACTCAGGGAATGACGCTTTGATTTTATCAGCAGTCGTTTTGAGGTCATCCGCTGCTTTGTCCCAGCCATCGCGATCTGCTAAATACCCAAACTTCCCAGATTTCTCAGCAGTTTTGCCATGACCACGATGATCCACTGCCCACACATTCAAGTTTTTGGAATTTAGAAATGAGGCAAAATGTGCGTAGCGTTTTCCATGTTCAGCCATTCCATGAGAGACCAAAACGGTTCCCAAGGGCTGCTCAACTTCCCATTTATGCACATAAAGATGCTCCAAGAATTCACCACGTTCTTCCATTTGACCAAGATATCAAATTGCCCGCTTCAGTGCCGCTTTGATTTTGTTCCTTTGTAACCATGAGTTCACCTACTGACATCTTCGATACACATTCAAAATGTGTAGCCTGTGGGAGTGAGGCCCTGCTGGCACTTGAAGGCTATGAGCGGCATTATCTAAGAAAGTGTAAGAGTTGCAAGTTGGCTTTTGTGGGGCGCGTACCGCGCGAGGAAGAATTGCAAGCGTTTTATTCTCAGTACTCCTATGCACGGACCCAGTGGCTTTCTCCCATCACACGAAAGCGCTATCAGGAACTTCTCGTTGAATTTGAGCCATTCCGGAAAACAGGTAGAATTCTGGACAGTGGATGTGGAGCCGGTTTTTTTCTAGAAGAAGCGAAAGCAGCCGGTTGGGAAGTTTGGGGGACAGAATACTCAGATGAAGCAATCAAGCTTTGCACAGAGAAAGGCATTAGCATGCATCATGGCAGTCTTCAGAATGCACCATTTGAACCGGGATTCTTTGATGTGGTGACTTCTTTTGAAGTGATCGAGCATTTGCATCATGTAAAAGATGAAGCACAAAGCTTTCATAAACTTCTGAGAACTGGGGGACTCCTGTATTGCACCACTCCAAACTTCAATGCGATCTCCAGGTATT
>CAZKMC010000043.1:0-8707 GCA_964553485.1 uncultured Comamonadaceae bacterium | reverse complement strand
GACAGATACAACGTCATTGGTTACCCAGAACACTTGACTTATTTCACACCACGGAGTATTCATGCTTTATTTTCCTCGAACGGATTTCGAAAAAAATCATTGACCACCACTGGTATCAGTATCACCCGCATCAAAAAGAGTTTGGGAAAATCACAACAGGCTTTCATTTCTCCGCAATCAGACGACGAACAACTCCGGAAGAAAATGGAGGAGAAGTGGCATTGGAAAGTGGCTAAGCTTTTAGCCAATGGAGTGTTAGGGCTCACCGGCAAAGGAGTGACCTTGAAGGCGTATTATATCAAGAAATGACGAAGGACTAAAACAATTCGTTCACTGAATACCCATCATGATATCGAAAGTCAAAGTTTCAACCATCTATGAATGCTCACTGGAAAGAACATTCAAAACTCCTATGCTTTGCGATATTGCTAAAGTCCACACAGGTTTTGGATTGATGCCAAAAGTCACGCATTGTGAAGAAGATGAAAATTGGGGCAAACCTGGATTTGAGAAAAAGGTTTTTACGGCTGCCACATTATTTCAAAAAGGAGGTTGGTCATCTGATGACAAGGTCCTTGAGCGTATAGAAAATGAATATTGGAAAATTGAAGTGAGTAATTTTCAATTTTGGATCTGGGTTTCAAAATTTGTCGGAGAATGGCGAACCACACAGCTGGAGCCCAAGCAAATCTTAGTTTAAGACACGTATAGTTTGCACTCTAGATTCAGAATCCTTCAACCATTTAATTGGATCTTAGCAAATACCTTTTGGAGGATCTACATGAAAAGGGTGCTGGAGAACATTAGAAAAATGGCCATGAATGAAGAACCCTATCTATTTGACTAATAATAAGTTAATGGAGTTTAATCGTTCCCTCCATGTAGGTCACGGCTTTACCAGAGATCATAATTCGGTTATTTTGAATCTCACAAAATAAGGAGCCGCCTCTTCTTGAAAGCTGATGGGCACTAAAGCACTTGGATGATAATCTCCTCGGCCAATAGGCCCCCAAAGTAGTATGAGCAGAACCAGTAACGTGATCCTCATTGATACCCACGGCAGGACAAAAGAACCTTGAAACAACATCTACATCGTCATCATAACCTGGTGCTGTGACAATCACTCCCCGGATGTCCAAGTTTTTGAGCGCTCGGAAACGAGGGCTTAGCGAAGTGATTTCCGATTGCGAATTATAAACCAGCAAATAATCTGTCTTGCCTTTCCAGACCTCTGTTGGATGTCCCCCGATCACACTTACCAATACATCAGTGTCTGAAGTGACTTCTTCGATGGTGTCCAAGGGGAAATTCATTTCCATTCCTTGGTCAGTCCTTTTTACCTCCAAAGCGCCACTTTGCGAATCAAATAATATGACGTCTTCCTTATAGTTCAGATGGTTCCAAAGTACATGAGCCGTGGCAAGTGTGGCATGACCGCACAATTCAACTTCAGTCACTGGAGTAAACCACCGCAGATGGAATCCGGTGCCTTTTTTCACAAAGAAAGCGGTTTCGCTCAAGTTGTTTTCTTCGGCAATTTGTTGGAGGACTTCGTCTGGAAGCCAGCTTTCAAGGCGACAAACACCGGCCGGGTTACCATGAAACTGTTTCTCAGCAAAAGCATCAACTTGGAAAAAGGGAATCTTCATAGTCTTTGGTCTTTGATTCAACAATAACTCAAACTTATGAGATTTTCAAGTGAATATTGGAACAATGTGGGTTTGGTATGAGCAAGTTACAAGGCGGTGAATATTTATTGTATCCATCACTAGGTGATTTAGAATTGCAATGGATGTCGTGAATTTTCATGGCGCTGGTTTTTCATGGCATGATGATTCTACTTACCTTCTCCGCAACAGAATTAAATATAATAAGATATGAGAGGTCTTGCAATACTATTTTTACTCGCCATTAGTTCACTTACTCAAGCTCAACTAACCGTTGATACCACTATTACTGCTCAAAGCATGGTTGAAGATTTTTTGTTGGGTTCCGGAGTGTTGGTATCCAACGTCCAGATGGCGGGTAACGACAATCAAAATGGCATCTTCATGAATGGTATGCCTGTCTTGCAGTTGGATTCCGGAATTGTCCTTTCTTCTGCTTTCGCGAGCAATGTTGCGGATGGTGGCTTTGGAGATAATTTCGGAAATGGCGTTTCATCTCCTTATTTGAATGACCTTCTGGACATAGCCAACAGTGTCCCTCCGCTAATTGGTCAGAATTTCAGCATTTTTGCAATGTACGATGCGAGTATATTGGAATTCGATTTTGTGCCTTACGGTGACAGCCTGACGTTTACCTACGTTTTTGGATCTGACGAATATCTGGAATGGGTGAATACTTCTTTCAATGATGCTTTTGCCTTTTTTGTTTCCGGACCAGGAATCGAAGGCCCCTACACAGATGGAGCAGTAAACATTGCCTATGTACCTGAGTCTGATCCACAGCTTCCTATTACAGTCAGTTCTGTGAACAACTTGATAAATTCAGACTATTATATCTATAACCTGAATAACGAAGGAGTATACATTGACGGATATACCCAGCCCATTGAAGCTCATATCTCTGGTCTTGAGATCGGCAGCACGTATCACATTGCGCTGGTCATTGCTGACGGGTCGGACTCTGCTTTTGAGAGTATTGTGATGTTGCAAGCGGGCAGTTTTTCAGCCAACGCTCCTGCAGAACCAGGTGAGCCCGGAGATTTCAATGGAGATGGACAATTTGATGTCAATGATCTGCTTATCCTAATTGCAAATTATGGTTGCGAAGGAGAGGAGTGCATAGGAGATATCAATGAAGACGGTCTTACAAACATCTTAGACATCCTCATATTCCTCGGACTTTTCAACTAGGATCAGTTTTTAGAACATTTCCAAATTATCAACTACTTGCGAAAAGGGTGCACAATTCCGTTTCCTTTGTACTAGATATTATAAGTCAAACGAAATGGTAGATTTAAGCAAAGTCCGTAAAGATTACTCTGCATCAATTCTCATGGAACAAGAAGTTGCTGAGAATCCGGTGCATCAATTACAAGCTTGGCTGGCTGACGCTCAAAAGGCGGATAGCTTGGATTATAATACAATGACCTTGTGTACCATTTCAGACGGACAAATTCCCAATACAAGGATTGTCCTGCTGCGTGGTGCGAATGAACATGGACTTTCATTCTTCACTAATTACGAAAGCGAAAAAGGGAAAGAAATTGCCAAAAACCCATTGGTGGGAGTCAATTTTTTCTGGAAAGAACTTCAGAGGCAAGTGCGCATCCACGGGAAAGTTGAAAAACTCTCTCCGGCAGATTCTGATAGTTATTTCGCTTCTCGGCCTCGTGAAAGTCAAATAGGAGCATGGGCTTCCCATCAGAGTGCGCCAATTGAGGGCCGCATTGTACTTGAAGACCGTTTCAAAGAGCTTACCAAGCAACACGAAGGCAAAGAGGTGCCACGCCCACCATTCTGGGGTGGCTATTTGATAATGCCGTTCTATTTCGAATTTTGGCAGGGTAGAGCTAGCCGTTTACATGACCGCTTGGTATACCGCATTACGGCTGATGCTACGTGGTACGTAGAACGTGTTTCTCCTTGATTATAGAACCTGAATCACCAAACCTTTGAGATACTCACCTTCTGGGTGAAATGCACTCACTGGGTGATCTGCCGGTTGATGCAGCTGATGCAAAATCCTTACTTTTCTTCCCACTGAAATTGCTGCGGAAATTACGGTGTGGTTGAACAAGTTCTTGTCTACAGCCTGAGAGCATGAGAAAGTAAAGATCAATCCACCTGGATTAATTGCTTCGATCGCTTTCGAATTGATCCTTTTGTATCCCTGAACTGCTTTGTGCTTGGCACTGAGGTGTTTCGCAAATGCCGGAGGATCCAAGACTATGATGTCATAATCCGTGGGGATTTCCTTCATGTACTGCACGGCATCAGCCTTGATGCATTCATGTTTGCTCTCGTCCAGTTTATTCAGTTTTACATTTTCTGTCACCAAATCCAGCGCACGTTGAGAGCTGTCTAGGCTGTGCACCATCTCGGCGCCAGCTGCCAAAGCGAAGACACTAAAACCACCGGTATAGCAGAATGTGTTCAGTACTCTTTTGCCTTTGGAATAATGTCCCAACAACGCACGGTTCTCGCGTTGATCTACAAAGAATCCGGTTTTCTGTCCACCTTCCCAATCGATCAAAAACTCATTCCCGTATTCGAGAGCGGTTGATTTTGGGGCTGCCGCCCCGAGGAGATATTGATTGGTTACTTCGATGCCACCATTCTTTTTCAAGGTATCAGCACTCTTGTCGTAAATACCCTTCAGCTTGTCGCCATAAATTTCCTTCAATGCCTCGATCCATACTGGGTTCAATCTGTGCATACCCAATGAATGGCTTTGGATGACTACGTATCCCGCATAGTGGTCAATGATCAAACCAGGAAGTCCGTCTCCTTCTGCATGTACCAATCTGTAGATGTTGTGGTCCTCGCGATTTGCCAATCCAAGTAGCACTCTAAGTTCAAAGGCTGTTTTGAGCTTTTGAACAAAGTAGTCATTGTCTGGCTCCTCTTTTTCAAAACTCACCATACGCACTGCAATGGAGGTGTCTGCAGTATAATGACCATAGCCTAACACGCCTCCTTTGTTGGCGCAAACTTGAACTAGGTCGCCAGTTACAAGATCTCCTTCAGTATACTTGATTGCACCTGAAAAAACCCAAGGGTGAAAACGCCTTATGGATTCATCCTTTTTTGGCTTGAGGAAAATAGAGGCTAATGACATGTTTGAAAATTTGGGCAAAGGTAGTTATTGCACCTTGGATGATGACCAGGAAAAGAAATCATCTTCATCGCGCAAGCAAAAACCTTCATCCTCAAGAAAACGAAGCATCTCTATTACTCGATGCTCATCCTGATCTGGAAGTTCAGCGCATATTTCTGGGGCGTCTAAACTTCGCTTTTCAATGATCTTCTGAATCTTAGCAATCAACTCTTTGTCAGACAGTTCCGCAGATGTGTTGTTCTTGATGCAGTTGTTGCACTGACCGCATGGATGCTCAGTCTCTTGTCCGAAATAAGCCATCATCACATTTTCACGACAATCTTCAGCGTGGAGGTATTCCAGCATTGCATTCCACCGCGCCATCATTCTGTTTTTCCGTTCCTCCATGGCTTCTGGGGGAAAAGTGATGTGAGCCGCATGTTGTCTGGCCGCGGTCCATGTAATTCGGTCTTCCTGTGCTGCAGGTACGTAGTGCGCCAGCCCCATGTCTGTGAGTTGATTCAATTTTTCCTTGATCTTGGCCACAGACCACTTTGTGGTGTAAGCCAACTGCGATTCCCGTATTCTGACGTATCCCTCAAAAAGGCCTCCGTAGGTGCGTAAAAGCAAACGGATGAATGAATCCCACTCCACGTGTTTTACTTGAAAATTATAGAGTGCATCAGGATTGGAAGAGATGTGCAGCCTGCTGGGAAGTTGAATGCCTTCACTTAAATGGATGTAATTACTCTTGCTTAGGATTTCTAATGAGTAGAGCACCTGCAACACATTCCATTTGTACTTTTTAGAAAAGTCAATAAGCGAAAAATTATTTACAGTCTGTAAGCCAGAACCGACTGCAAGTTGAAAATGATTACCCAAAGCTTCATACACTTTTCGAATAAATTCAGGTTCTGGAAATCTCCTTGATAGCTGCTCTTCTTGGTCTTTGATATCTGAAGGATGAAGCAGCAAAATGGCCCAGCTTGCTTCGCCGTCTCTTCCTGCTCTTCCGGCTTCTTGCATGTAGGCTTCCAGATTGTCTGGTATATCTGCGTGAGCCACAAACCGCACATTGGATTTGTCGATGCCCATTCCAAAAGCATTGGTGCTCACAATAACTCTTGTGGTTCCTTTGATCCACTCATCCTGCAATGCGCCCTTCTGTTCATGGGTGAGACCCGCGTGATAAAAGCTGGCAGAAATTCCATGCCCAATTAAGAAGTCTGCTATTTCTTTAGTGTGCCTTCTGGAGCGGGCATAAATGACCCCTGATCCTTTTTGTTTGTTGCAGATCTGCACCAGTCGTTGCCACTTGTTCTCGACTTTTAGCACTGCCAACGATAAATTTTCCCGGCGCATGTCGCCATGCATAATGCCTTTTGGATCAAAGTCCATCTGAACACAAATATCCTCGGCTACTTCTGCAGTTGCCGAAGCACTCAATGCCAGCACAGGCACTTTTGGGTGCCACTTTCGAAGCTCTCCCACATTTCGGTACGCGGGACGAAAATCATGGCCCCATTGACTGATGCAATGTGCCTCATCTATGGCTATCAAGTTGACTTTCATACGTTTGAAACGCTCCGTGAACAAGTCATTGGAGATACGCTCTGGTGAGATATAGAGGAACTTGACCTCGCCATACACACACTTGTCCAGAATCACATCGATCTCTTTGAAGGAATGAGCTGAGGAAATAAAATTTGCTTTGATTCCTTGTTCCGATAGCCTGTCAACTTGATCTTTCATCAAGGCGAGCAATGGAGAAACCACTATACAAATTCCCGGAACACACATGGCTGGAATTTGAAAGCACAAAGATTTTCCGCCGCCTGTTGCCATGAGGGCAAGAGTGTCTTCACCGCTTAAAGCTCTGGAAATCACCTCTTCCTGGAAAGGTCGGAAGGAAGAATATCCCCAATATTGCTTTAATATTTCGAGTGGAAGGTGATTCATTGGATCAAAGATCGGGGCAAAGAACGGAATTCATTTAATTTAGCGCTTACAATTGAGAATTATGGCAAGAAAGATCGTTGCAGGAAATTGGAAAAGCAACAAAGATTGGAAAAGTGCACAACAACTCTTCACGGATTTGGAATCGGCACTCGAAAGTTACGCTGGAAATACGGAAGTGATTGTTGCTCCGCCTACATTGTATTTAACCTCATTAGCTCCAGAGCAAGAGAAACTGAATTTGTCAGCACAGAATTGCAGTGCGGAGAATGAAGGCGCATTTACTGGGGAAATTACCGCCAAGATGCTTAACTCAGCAGGAATCAACTACACATTGATTGGGCATTCTGAAAGAAGAAGCCTCTACGGAGAGACAGATTCTGATGTTTCTAAGAAGGTGGATAGAGCTTTGGAGGCGGGAATTACGCCAATTCTTTGCTGTGGTGAACAGTTGCAGCATAGAACCAGTGGAAGCCATTTCGAAGTGGTCTACAACCAACTCAATGAAGCAATGCTTCAAAGAGAAATTGCAGATATAAAAAAGATAGTCATTGCTTACGAGCCTGTTTGGGCCATCGGCACTGGAGTTACAGCTACCTCTGACCAAGCACAGGAAATGCACGCCAATATCCGACAGTGGCTTGAAGAAGTTGTGGGAGATGAGGCCGCAGTAGAGATTCCGATTCTTTATGGCGGAAGCTGCAAACCAAGCAATGCGGCCGAATTATTCGCATGTAAGGATGTAGACGGAGGTCTTATTGGTGGCGCTTCTTTGAATGTGGAAGATTTTGTAGCCATCATCAAAGCACGTGGATGAACTACATCGGGCTTTTCTTCAAAATAAAACCACTTGTTCCGGCAAGAGACATTCTCATTGCTGAATTGGACTTACTCGAGTTTGAAAGTTTCATCGAGACTGAAGATGGGCTTGAGGCGTATGTGCTTGAAGACCAGTATAATGAAGGTGAATTTAAGATCTTGTGGGTTCTTGATAATCCGGAATTTGAGATCTCATATGAACAGAAACTTATCAAAGATCAGAACTGGAATGCAACTTGGGAAGCGTCCTTTGAGCCTATTGAAGTAGAGGACAAAGTGCGTATCAGAGCGCCTTTTCATGAAACTTCAGGCCAGTTCCAATATGAATTACTTATCCAACCGCAGATGTCGTTTGGAACAGGGCATCATCAAACCACATGGTTGATCATGCGTGAAATGACCTCCATGCAATTTGAGGACAAGCACGTGTTGGACATGGGTTGTGGGACAGGTATTTTGGCCATTCTGGCCGAGGAAATGGGCGCTGGTCAATTGGAAGGTATTGACATTGACGAATGGGCTTATGAGAACACATTAGAAAATATCAAGCTCAATGCTTGCTCCAAAATAACAGTTCACAAAGGTGGAGTGGAAGCTGTGTCTCAAAGAAATTTTGATATCATCTTGGCCAACATCAATAAGAATATCTTGATGTCGCAACTATCAGAATACGCTTCATGGATTAAGCCCCAGGGAGAATTGCTACTCAGTGGGTTTTTCAATCAAGATGCGGATGACCTAATTCTGGCAGCTAAAAAAGTTGGTTTTGAATTCAAGAACAAGGAAACCCGAGAAGAATGGGCCATGCTCCATTTGATCAAATCTTAACTAATTTCCTTTTTCCAAGCACCTACTATAATGTCCTCAACTACTTGAGGGTCAAGCAATGTGGATGTGTCACCTAAATTAGAGGTATCCTGTTCCGCAATCTTCCTCAGAATACGTCGCATAATTTTCCCGGACCTTGTTTTGGGTAATCCGGTAACAATCTGAATCTGGTCTGGACGTGCGATCTTACCAATTTCTTCCACCACTGTTTCGATGATTAAATCATTCAGCAATTCTGGATTATCAGGTATATTTTTGCAAATCACAAAGGCATAGATTCCTTGTCCCTTAATGTGATGAGGAAAGCCCACTACGGCAGATTCAACAACGTGTTCATTGG
>CAZKMC010000042.1:0-13884 GCA_964553485.1 uncultured Comamonadaceae bacterium | reverse complement strand
TGGCCATTGTCTTCTATCTCCTCGATGATGTTATCTATAGCATCCTCTAGGAACATAGTCTGTACTGTCTCATCCGTATGTAGGCAGAACTCCTTTGTGAACCTGTGGCCCACATTGACCACCCCCCCACTGCTACTATAGCCTGATACAGATAGAACGGCACACCCCCCCTTTTGATCCCCTCTAATCTGTACGGTCAGCCCCTTCTCGATACATAGGGCAATCAGTTTAGCTAACTTCATCTTTTCCAGTATTTGCCTATATGCTGATGCAATCTCTGAGTCATTGAGTCGCAGTGCATACAGATGTGATGTTCTATGTAAACCCCCTGAGTCATTTTATTCATGAGCTTGGTGTGCAGCAGTTATACGAGTCCTGACGGACTAATTTCATCCATATAAACAAACTCTACTTTTTTTGTTCAATTCAGCCACTTCTTTGGTGAGATATATTAGCGCTAGTGGTCACATTTCTTATCTAGATGTATTCTTAATTGGGTATTTTAACATTTGAGTGAAGCAACGCAATTGTATTTCCAATAGTTTTGTTATTAATAATCGATGTATTGATTCCACCTCTCGTTTTGATTCAACCGATTATTTATGAGATTCTACTATCACAATCCTTTGATCAATTTCAGAAAGGTTTTGTGGGATTGACTTTAGAAGTCAGGCGCCAAAGGTGTTTCAGATTCATTTATGGCTATACCAGCTTCTACAATCAGTAGGTTGTAACAGACCACTGAATTTGCCTAAAAGCCGGATAGTAAAATATCCGGCTTTTGTTTTTCTTTGTCCTATGGAATCCACTTTTGTATTATTCGAAGACCCTATACATCTAGAGCTTTTGCGCCTGGACTTGAAACACCCATATAGCCAGGGAAACAAGTGGTTCAAATTGAAATACAACTTTGAAAAGGCCATCCAAACAAACCATGATTGCATACTCACGTTTGGCGGCCCTTGGAGCAATCACTTGCATGCCACCGCGCTGGAGGCTAGAGAAAAAGGGTTCAAGGCCATCGGAATTGTGAGAGGCGAAGAGCCCAAAAAGTGGAGTCCCACTTTGTTGGATTGCAAAGAAGCAGGGATGCAGTTGCATTTTATTTCAAGGGCAGAATATTCAGAAAAGGAAGAGCCTTTTTTCAAGGCATGGCTGCATGATATATACGGTAGATTTTATTTGATTCCCGAGGGGGGAAGTAATTTCCTGGGTGTGAATGGGTGCATGGAAATTCTTGATAACACAGATGAAAAACAGGGTTGGATTTGCTGTGCGGCTGGCACCGGAGCCACTTCAGCAGGCATAGCCCTTAGCTTAAAACCCCATCAAAAATTATTGGTTTTTCCCGTCATGGGCGATGGAGGCCAAATTGACCAGGCCATCCGGAAACATCTGTTCTCGGTGCTGATGGATTGGGATGCAGTGGAAGAAAGCATGGAGCAAGTTGAAATTGACTCTCGATGGTCCTTTGGTGGTTTTGGAAAAACACCCTCTGAATTGAACGCTTTTATGTTGGAATTTCAACAGCAATATCATATCGAATTGGACCGTGTGTACACTGCTAAAATGATGTTCGGTTTACTTGAAAACATCAAAGAGGGAAAGTTCATGCAAGGTGAAAATGTGCTGGCCATTCATACCGGGGGGACACAAGGGAATAGGGAGTTGGATGTTTAATGCTCAATGTATAATGTGGGTCTGACCTACTTGTTGTGGATTCGAATTTGCGTAAAGAATGGGTCGCCCCTGCAGGGCTTTGGGGAATGCGCCGACTGATGTCCCCGAGCTCCCGCTCGGGGCTATGGATAGTTCGCCCGTACAGGGCTTTTTTTCGGCTTGGTGCCGTTTTGTTTCATTCGAACCAATAGCATCATTCCTGTCAGTTCGAGTGTTCCGCTTTGGGAAAACATCGGCATCTATTGAACTGAATTTGCGGAATGTATCGAGAACGACGACGGTTCTTTCGAGCTTTCAAATAGTCAATGATAATTCGTCGTTCTCGATACACGCTGAAAAACCATTCAGAAAAGAATCAACCTTCTCCAATCAGCGCACTCGAACTGACATCCCGATATGAGGGTCAACATCAACAGCTCAAACCAAAAAAGCCCGAAGAACGAACTCCGGGCTTTTATCATGCAATGTGTGCAGGTTTATTTTTGAATATGGCTTCTTGCAATTCCAGCGCTAGAAATAAGCTCCAGAATGTAATGTCCAGAAGAAAGGCTTTCAAGATTCATCTGCTCCAACAATTTGTTTGCTTGTTGGGTCAAGATGATTTGTCCCTGAAGGTTAATTACATTCAACACACCACCGCGCATAGCAGAAGGCACTTGTACATTAACTAAATCAATTGCTGGATTTGGCCAGACGTTCAAAGACAATAAAACGTTTTCTTCCACACTGGTTGGAGTCCTTGTGATCTCTACAAAATTGGATGAAAGGCTGAAGCAGCTGTCTGCTGTGGCAGCCGTGATGTCTGTGCCAACTGCTGCCGAAAGGCCACCGAAATAACCCGCTCCATAAAGTCTACAAACACCTTCGCCTGCACCTTCAAAATCATTGGAGTTTCCTTCTAGAACGGCAAGGATTTCACCATCATTGTCCGTAACGACGAAAGAATAACTACCTACTCCACCTTCTGCTTCGAATTCAATAACGTCGGCAGTTCCATCACCAACGATTACATCTACCGCGGTTTCACCATCCGCGGTGCTAACTGTTCCACCGGCACATTCTTCCTGCGGTGCTTCGTTTTCAGCACCGAATGTGTCTGGATCTGCGAACCAATTTGAAGGAGCGTCTCCAAGCCCATCCCACATATAGGTTTCATCTGCAAGAGGAAAAAATTCAAGGAAATCATTTGTGTTCCAAATACCTGCAGCAACTGCTACAGTGGAACGCTGGTGACCTGAACTTCCCCATTCCACGTAGTCCAACATGGCATCTGGGTTGGTATAGCTCGGCATGGTGTAGAGACCTAATTCGTCGTCTGCTACGCCCATGGCATGACCTTGAACCACGGTGATGTCTCCAGGAGCCATCAATAATGTACCACTGACTAGAGTTAATTCGTCCATGGCGTTGTACTCAGGAAATGAACAAGCCTCGTAACTGCTGACATCTACTGTAGTATTGCCAATGTTTTTGAGTTCAATAGTATTAGTCTCTGGCTGAAACTCATTGATGATAATCTGAGATTGGCTTTGAATACCGAAAAACAGCGTAAATAGAACGATGTGTAATAGTGTTTTCATAAATATGATTTAATGTTTGGCTGCAAGATGCAGCATAAGTATCACGAATTTCTGAAAAGAAGAGCCTCAAACTGTGCAATCCTTGGAAAGTTGTCGTTAGTAAAATGTGAATGAATTGGAAAAGAGCTTATTCCTCGGGCGAAGCCCAAAAAAGAGAACTTCCAAAACGAAGAATGACTTTAAAGTTCAAGCATTTTTGCGGGACATTCTGCTGTAAAAAAAAGTGTACTTTTGCACCCTAATCCTACATAGGATGCACACATTATGAGTGACGCTATCAAGCATGAGTGCGGGATTGCACTACTTCGGCTCAAAAAGCCGCTCTCCTTCTACCGCGAAAAATACGGGACTTCCTTTTACGGCCTAAACAAGATGTATCTCCTGATGGAGAAGCAGCATAACCGTGGACAGGACGGCGCTGGTTTGGTCAACATTAAATTAGATATGCCGCCGGGCAAAAGGTACATTTCACGGGTTAGGTCTGTGGGACAACAGCCAATTCAAGAAGTTTTTGCCCAGGTCAACGAACGTTTCAACCAGCTTGGAGAACAAGACCCGAGCAAGTTGGAAGACGTGGAATATTTGAAGCAGAACCTCGGGTTTACTGGGGAATTGTTTCTGGGGCATTTGCGTTACGGAACGTTTGGGAAAAACCAGATTGAAAGTTGTCACCCATTTCTACGACAAAACAACTGGATGACGCGCAACCTGGTAGTTGCAGGAAACTTCAATTTGACCAATGTAGATGAGCTTTTTAGCTTGTTAGTGAAGTTGGGTCAGCATCCAAAAGAGAAGTCCGACACCGTTACAGTGCTTGAAAAAATTGGTCACTTCTTGGACGAGGAAAACGAAGAGCTTTTCCGCTTGTATAAGAGCCAAGGCTATAGCAATGAGCAAATTACGGAGAGAATTGCGCAGCAAATCAGCTTACCAAAAATCCTCAGAAGAAGTGCTGAAGATTGGGACGGTGGTTATGCCATGGCAGGACTTCTTGGCCATGGAGATGCTTTTGTGCTTCGAGATCCTAATGGAATTCGCCCCGCATACTGGTATGAAGATGATGAGGTAGTGGTGGTTGCCAGCGAGCGCCCGGTGATCCAAACCGCTTTCAATGCCAGTTATGAAGACATTATAGAATTGAAGCCGGGACATGCATTGATCGTAAAGAAAAATGCAGAAACCAGTGTGGAGCAGATCCGTGAGCCCTTGGAGCGCAAAGCGTGTTCATTTGAGCGTATTTATTTCTCAAGAGGAAGTGATGTGACCATCTACAAAGAGCGCAAGGACCTTGGAAAAAGAGTGGTACCGCGCATTCTTGATTTCATTGATCATGACCTCAGAAACTCTGTGTTCTCATTCATTCCCAACACTGCCGAGACCTCGTATCTGGGCATGGTGGAAGGACTTGAGAACTATTTGAATGAGGTGAAGCTAAGAAAGATCAAGGCTTTGGGGCCTTCGCCCGATGAATCGGCCTTGCAGGACATTTTGAGCATTCGTCCCCGAGTTGAAAAAATCGCCATCAAAGACGTCAAATTGCGGACCTTCATCACACAAGATGACGCCCGAGACGACATGGTAGCTCACGTATATGACATTACTTACGGCACGGTCAATAGGGGCACAGACAACCTTGTAGTCATTGATGATTCAATTGTTCGAGGTACCACCTTAAAAAAATCCATCATCAAGATCTTGGACCGATTAGGCCCAAAGCGCATTGTGGTGGTGAGTAGTGCCCCTCAGATTCGTTTCCCGGATTGTTACGGCATCGACATGGCGAAGTTGGCTGATTTTGTGGCCTTCCAAGCTGCCATTTCGCTCATCAAAGAGCGTGGCATGGAGAGCTTGTTACAGGACGTTTACCGCAAGTGCAAGGACCAAGTGGACCTTCCCAAAGAGCAGGTGAAGAACTATGTGAAAGAGATCTACGAGCCCTTTGTGTATGAAGAAGTGAGTGAGCGGATTTCAGTGCTTCTCACTCCGGAGGGCATTGAAGCAGAAGTTCGGGTGATCTACCAAACAGTTGAAGACTTGCATCTAGCTTGTCCCCACAACCTCGGCGACTGGTATTTTACAGGGGATTATCCAACCCCTGGCGGAAACAAAGTGGTCAACAAAGCCTTCATTTATTACATGGAAGGCCGGAATGAACGGGCTTATTGAGGTTTGAGTCTTGACTGTGAGTTGATGAATCCGGCCGGCATGCAGCTTAGCGAAATACAATTCCAACCCATCCTAACGATTGGGGTGCCAATCTACATTTACCTTTAACAACGAGCCTTTCGACACGAGTCGCAGACTCGCGCCAGCGGAGATAAAATGAAAATTGCCACGCTCATTCGTCTCTTCTTCAAACTTTTCAATCGCCGTTTCAAGGGTCTTTTCGTATATTTCTTTGCATTGTGGATGGCGACAAACATTTAATCGCCTACGCCCTTAAAGCTATGAAATGCCAAAATCTTGCACAACCTTTTTGCTGAGACTCAATTAGCAGGATTTATGGCACGAAACGTCCAATATACTTAGACATGGGCATGTTAATAAAAGAACATGACCAATATCCTGAATCTATTCTAGTTAGGAACTTTGTGGACAGTGTTGATTTTGATGAGATATTGAGTTCGTGGGAGCATCTAGTTACAAGTGAATTGATTACTCCAGACATAAAAGGGATAATCAATGATTTATCGGGCTGCGAATTAAATTTGGATTTGGAGAATTTTGCAATTCTAACGGACTTCTTAAAAAAGCAGGATAAGTTGAGATTAATCAGACTTGCTGTTATTGCTGATAGCCCAGACAAGATGATTTTCCCAATGCTGGGAGATCTTAAATTGAAGGAATTTGAAATTCAGCCCTTCTCGTCAATGGAACCAGCAACTAGATGGCTTCTAAATCGATAAGAATAAAAGAAACCATGCACTCACACCAATCAAGACTCCAACCTCCAACCTCCAAGCCTTATCTTTGCCAAATGAATTGGCCAAAACATCTCTGCTTTCTCCTTTTTTGTTGCACAACTTTTGTGGGTTGGTCTACCGACATTCCAGCCGGAAATGTAAGCGGCGTTTGGACGGCCGCCAACAGCCCGTATGTGGTGCAGGGAAATCTGCGGGTGCCGGCAGGAGAATCCTTGACCATTGAAGCTGGCGTAGAGGTTCAGTTTGCGGCCAACTATTTTGTGCGTGTATTGGGAAATTTCCAGGCGCTTGGCGCGGCGGGAGATAGCGTCCTCCTGCACAATCCAAATCCGGGAGGATATTGGCACGGGTTCAAGCTCGACAGCCTGGACGCCGCCTCAGATACCGCGCGTTTCAGCCATTGTATTTTCACCACCCTGAAGAACAGTGCCAACTCCATTGTCAACACCAACAAGGTCGTTTTTGAAGACAGCAGACTGCATCACAACACCCAACTCTATGTGGGCACCATACTGATGGCGGATGCCAACCCGATCATTCGTCGATGTAAATTTCAAAACAACACCAGCAGCTCCGGCAGCGAAGGAACTTCCATTTACATCTCTGACAGTTCACCGCTCATTGAGGACTGTGAATTCACAAACAACTATGCCACATACAACGGTGCGGGATTGGCCATGTATCGATACGATGTATGGACCTCTCCTATCATTCGAAATTGTCTTTTTGAAGGGAACACTGCTTTGGGAGGATGCGCGGTCATCATCCATAGTAATGTCACCGCCACCTTTGAGAACAACACTTTCAGGAATAATTCCGGCACATATGATGGTGGAGCCATTTGGGTGGGGTATATCCAAGCAGATACCCTGCATTTCCGAAACAACGTTTTCGAGGAGAACCACGCTGTTAGTGATGGCGGGGCGCTCTACATCGTGAACAGCAAGGTTAAATTCGATGGAGATACTTTCAATGGAAATACCGCCAATTCACTGGGGGGAGGGATCTATGCCTACGACGAATGCCAGCTGACCTTTGAAGGATGCGAATTCAAAAATAACGATGGAAGCCAGGGAGGAGCAATGCACATTTCTGAAAGCTCTGCAAAAATCAATCGTTGCAACTTCCACAACAATACCGCTACTGCGGCCGGGGCGCTCTGGATGACTTACTACACTACGGGCTATGTGAGCAACAGCATTTTCGCCAACAATTCGGCCAACTCCGGTGGAGCGGTCCGACTGGTGCAGTATAGCCATATCCCTTTTAGCAATTGCACGTTTACCAATAACAAAGCGGTCAACTCGGGAGGGGCTATGAGTCTTTACCATGATTCAGACCCGCAGATCCGCAACTGCATTTTTTGGGGAAATGAGGCGGAAACAGGTCCAACTTTGGCCGTTCAAGATTATATATGGCATACTTGCGAAGCGGATTTCGCGTACGGAATTGTCCAAGGCGGAGAGGCGAGTATGTCGTTGGGAACCAGCACATTGAATGGATATAGCAATATCTCAGAAGAAGATCCGCTCTTTTTATTTCCTACTTTTTTGGCTGGCGCCGATGAAGATGCTTCCTTTTCCAATTGGAACTTCAACATAGAGAATTCTCCTTGTCTGAACACAGGAACCCCAGACCCGTCCGCACTCGAAATTGGAGTGTTAGACATTGCAGGAAACGCACGCTGGCAGGGTGAGTTCATCGACTTAGGAGCGTATGAAGGCGGCGGCGAGGTCATCCCGGTCACTATCACCTCACAAAGTGAAGGCGGAATGTTTTGCGATGCCGATGATACTATGTTGTTCGTGGAAGCTGAAGGACTGGGCATGCTCATCTACCAATGGTACCTGAATGGAAACCTACTAGGTGAAGCCAACACCAACTTCTTCCAGCCCACTGAAAGTGGAACCTATCAATGTGTGGTGACTGGGTTCGACAGTAATGCGGTCTCTGAATTAATGGATGTGGCACTGGCCGTGCCGATGTCCTTAGAACTACTTTCGGAATCCCTGGCTTGTTTTGGTTCGAGTGATGGGTACGTGGAGATTTTGGTTGAAGGCGGACAAGCACCTTACGGTTTTGAATTAGTCGGGGTAGAAGAGAATGGGAGTGGTGTGTTTGAGGAATTGGAGGCAGGAAACTACGAGGTAATCGTGACCGATGCTTCGTTGTGCATTGCCAATGGCACATTCACCATTGACTCGCCAAGTGAACTTGCAATTGAGATCACCAATGTGATCGAGCCTACTTGTGATACCTGTTCAGACGGCTCCTTTGAGATCATTGCGCTTGGCGGAGTACCTCCTTACATTTATGAAGTGAGTGGACTTGAATTGGGATTCTCACCTTTTGTGAATGAGGCCGCCCCTGGGGATTATAATATCTGCATCACAGACGGCAATGGCTGTGTGGTGTGCAACCTGTTTGCCTTGGAAGAAGATGGTTTTCCGCAGGAAATCGATCTGGACGGAAACGGAGTGATCACCATTGATGACCTGCTGACTTTTATTGCAAATTATGGATGCACGGGAGTAGATTGTGTGGGAGACCTGAACGGCGATCTAGTAGTAAATGTAGCCGACTTGATGATATTCTTAGGCTTGTTCTAGCCCTCTTTGGACTCGGCATCCACCAGGGTGATGCCCGTGGGTGAAATTTCGATCTTCTTTGACTTGTACAGCGCACCAATGGCCTTTTTGAAAGCCTTTTTGCTCATTTCGAACTGTCTGGAAATCTCATCTGGCGAACTTTTATCCGTAAAGGCCAAGAAACCATTGTTCTCCGTCAGTTGCTGATACACTTTGTCCGTATCTAGGACAATGGCGTTTTCGTATCCTAAAGGTTGTAGGGAGATGTCCAGTTTGTTCTCTTCGCGGATGGTCTTGACATATCCGGTGAGGTTGTCGCCCACATTCAATTTCGAAAACACTTCGTTGTGATAGACAAGCCCTTTGTGCTGGCTATTTACAATCACGTTGTACCCTAGTTCTGTTTCTTTCAGGACCAAAAGATCTACCTGATCTCCTTCTTCCACACTCAGGAGCACATTTTGAAGGTGCTTGTCCAGTTTGTTGGTAGCAAAGATGCGATCGGTTTCTTCATCCAGGTCCATGTACACGATGTACCATCTTCCCGCCTCCAGTTTTTGTCGCTGCTCAGAATACGGCACCATGAGTCCTTTCTCAAGTCCCCAATCCATAAAAGCACCTACATCGTTGACTTCAAAAACTTGAAGCAGGGCAAATCCGAAGAGTTGAATTTTTGGGGTAAGGTTGGTGGCTATCTTGCGTTGATCGTTATCGCGATACACATACACCTCGATCTCATCTCCAATTTCATAGGATTCCGGCACGTATTTATTGGGCAAGAGCACGTCTTCGCCTTCATCGTCGCCGAGGAAGAGACCCACGCTGGTTTCCCTAAGAATTTTGAGGGTGTTGTATTTGCCTACTGGAATCACACTGCAAATTTAGGCTAATTCTGCTTCGCAGAAATTACGAATTACGAATTACAAATGGGTGTGTGATGGGAATGGGGGATTGTTGGGGGGAATGTGCCGCCCTTACAGGGCTTTGATTCGGTGTGTGGCGTTTTATCCCCACGCTTGCGCATGGGGCTACTAAACTTTCGCCCCTTCAGGGCTTTGATGATTTAGTTGGAAATGGGCTTTTTGGGAAACCGTGGAAATGGACTTAATGAACCTGATTCCGGTCCTAACGGACCGGGCTATGGATAATCCGCCCCGCTGTGGCTTGTATTTTGATCCTTTTAGATTTGGCTTGAAGGTTATATGCCTTAAACCTTTAGCCTTGAACCTTCAACACCCGCCATTACCCCCTAACCCATAAACATTTACCCATATTCCTCTCTTCCTCCTTCCTCTCTTCCACCAAAATATGTCTACTGGTCAATAACAAGGATAGAGAACACGCCCAATTCGATACATCCTCCTATCTTCACATTTCCCAACCGAAACACTATGACCCGCATAATCACTTGCTTTTTGGCGATATGCTTCGCCGCAACGACATTCGCGCAGCTACAATCGCCGGCAGAATTTCTTGGATATGAACTTGGAGAGCGCTTTACACGTCACGCAGACATGCTGGACTATGTGGAGCATGCCCACCAGACTGTGGCATATTCCAAGTTGATCCAATACGGAGAGACCTACGAGCGCAGACCGCTCAAAGTGTTTATCACATCTTCTGCTGAAAACATGTCGAGATTGGAAGAGATCAGAGCAAACAACCTCAAAAAGGTCAATGGGGAATCCACCAACCCTGAGTTGGATCAAATTGCCTTGGTTTGGCTGAGCTACAACGTCCATGGAAATGAGTCGTCTTGTTTGGAGGCGGCCATGCAGGTGGTCTATGAGGCGAGCAATGTCTCCAACAAAACTATGCAAAAATGGCTGGAGAATGTTGTGCTCATTGTGGATCCATGTATCAATCCGGACGGCCGTGATCGTTATGCGAATTTCTACAACCAATACGGGAACACCATTCCCAACCCAGACATCCAAAGCAAGGAACACCACGAGCCTTGGCCGGGAGGTAGATACAACCACTACCTCTTCGACCTCAATCGAGATTGGGCGTGGCAAACACAGCAAGAAAGCCAACAACGTATAGTTCTCTACCAACAATGGATGCCTCACGTGCATGCAGATTTCCATGAGCAAGGCTATAACAGACCTTATTATTTTGCGCCGGCGGCAGAACCGTACCACAAGGTGATCACAGACTGGCAACGCGAATTCCAACAGACTGTTGGAAATAACAACGCCAAATATTTTGACAAACGCGGAGAGATCTACTTTACCAAAGAAGATTTCGATCTGCTATACCCAAGCTACGGCGACACCTACCCTATCTATCACGGAGCAATTGGAATGACCTACGAGCAAGGGGGAAGTGGAGTAGCGGGACTCCTGATCGAAACAGAAACGGGAGACTCATTGAGCCTCAGTCTACGCGTGCAAAACCATGTGGAGAGCAGCCTTTCAGCCATTGAAGTAGCATCGATTAATTCAACAAAACTGGCCGCTGAATTTGCAAGGTATTTCAAACAGAACAGAGAAGCTCCCTGGGGGACATACAAGGCATATTTGATTCCCTCAGAAGGAAACGAAGCCAAACTCGATCAGTTGTGTGCCTACTTGGACCGCAACGGAATTGAATATGGCAAAGCTCCTGCAAACCGGAAGTTGACAGGATATGAATACGAAAGCAAAAAACAGGTCAAAGTCACTACCGGAAAAGAAGATCTGCTCATCAGTGCGTATCAACCGCAATCCTCTTTTCTGAATGTGTTGTTCGATCCAAATCCTACGCTTTCAGACACCCTTACCTACGACATCACCTCTTGGGCCATCCCTTACGCTTATGGGCTAAAGGCCTATGCACTATCTGGGAAATTAGAGCCATCCGGAGATTTTATTCCTGTGCGAGCATCGAATGAGATCATCACCGGAGAGGCGCCTTATGCCTACGTGGTTCACCACCAGAATTTTGCCGATATGCAGTTTCTTGCGGCCTTGCAGGCTCAAAAAGTAGGCGTTCGAATGGCAGAAGAGCCTTTCACTATCAAAGGAAACACCTTTGAACGTGGGGCCATGGTCATCCTTAAGAAAGACAACTCCCGACTTGGAAATAAGCTAAACGAAATAGTGGCTGCGGCCGCCACAGAAACGGGAACAGCCTATGTCGCGGTGCAAACAGGAATGGTAGACAAGGGCTTTGATTTTGGATCCGACTCCTATAGATTCATTTCACCTCCTAAGGTGGCCGTGCTTGGGGGGTCTGGTGTCAGCGCACAAGCTTTTGGAGAATTCTGGCACTTCTTTGAGCAGGAATTAAAATATCCGCTCACGGTCTTGGAAGCAGAGCGCCTGCATACTTTTGACCTAGAGAAATATGATGTGCTCGTCATTCCAAATGGATATTACAGCAACTTGGATTCGGTCAACCTCGCTAAAATGGCCAACTGGACCCGAGGAGGAGGAAACCTGATCGTGATGGGGAACGCGTTGCGCAGTTTTGCCAAATCAAGAACCTTTGCTTTGCAGCAATATGAGGACAAAGAAGCAGAGAAGAAACAGAAGGAATTCGAGAAGCTCCTAGCCAAAACGGATCGCTTTGACAGATATACTTTGCGCAACAGAAATTCTGTCCGTGAAGAAACACCGGGAGCAGTATATCGGGTTTCATTGGACCATACCCATCCTCTTTTCTTCGGCTACCACGACGCCTATTTGACACTCAAAACTTCGGGCATGCATTTCCCATTTTTGACGGATGGCTGGAATGTGGGCTACATGCAATCCACTCAAAAGCCACTGAGCGGATTCACTGGTTCCAGAGCGCAAAAAGACCTGGAAAATACCCTTGTATTTGGAGTGGAAGACATGGGTCGGGGACATGTAGTCTACATGGTAGACAATCCGCTTTTCCGTTCCTTCTGGCAGAATGGCAAAATGCTCATGGCCAACGCCATATTCTTTGTGGGGGCGAAGTAAGTCTTAACGCACGATCAGCCTTTGTGTATGCTGCTTGTTTCTTTCTTGATCTCTCTCCAACATCAGTTTTATTCCAAGATCAGCAAGCGCAAGTTTGTAACCCATGCTGGTAGATTACAAAGAATAGAAATAGACTGGTGTGCCAATCGATTCACTCCATGGCAAAAACTCGTAATTCGAGATATGCATTTTCGGCGGAAGCCGCAGAGCCCAATGGGCGGTATTCTCATAGCCCCGGTCGTGAGGCCGAGGATTGAATAGCACAATACATGTCAGAGCCCCCTCGGGCGGCATTTTGTGTTCAACAGATTCGCAACGTACCCAACAAACCAATTCGAAATTCGAGATTTGTAATTTCGGCGACAGCCGCTACTCCACAACCAACCGCTGCGTTCTCGCGTCTCCCCGCTCATTTTGCAGGCGTACTAGGTAGATCCCTGGATTCAGTCCATCCAATAAGATCACTTGTGAAGTGCTACCTATACGCTGTTGATGTACTGTTCTTCCAGACAAGTCCATCAACACCAACTGATCACCAATTCCTTGCGTAAACACGGTCAGGTGATTCGTTGCGGGATTGGGAGAAAAGTCAAATTCAGCAAATTGTCCAGATGTTTCCTCCACACGGACTACCGTATCCTCCGGAGCACATTCATCAATAAATAAGTCGATCCAAACTTCATCTGAAGGATTGTTCACATCGTAGAAATAAACCCTCCAGTTAGAGCCGTAGCTTTCAACAAAAAACTGGTGGATGGAAAAGTCTCCAGTGCTTTCGCCGGGAGCTAGTGTGACAAGAATACTCTCAAAATCCCACACAGTTAAATCATCATTGGTAGGCCCAAAACATTGGTCGCCCCAACATACTTGAACTTGAAGTCCGTCATCTTCATTGTAACAGCGCTTTTCCAACTTGCAGGCCAGTGATTTGGTCTCGGAACCCACATTGCTCACAAAGACTTCATCATAATCCAAGGTCTCGTCAAAGGCCAAAGCAGCTTCTGAATCTGTGATCTCAAAACTCTGCGCCTGCACCAACGTGCCAGCACAAAGGACAATAAGAAGAAGATAATTTCGAATCATGTTTTGAAAGATAATGGGACATTCCCAACAAAAAAACTACGTTTCACACTCACACTCACACTCACACTCACACTCACACTCACACTCACACTCACAC
>CAZKMC010000041.1:8848-13885 GCA_964553485.1 uncultured Comamonadaceae bacterium | reverse complement strand
CGATATGCCCATACTGAGGAATGAGTGGTCTCAGAATTTTGACGAGCCCCGCATTCACTTTGCTGTAAACTGTGCAAGCAAGAGTTGTCCACTTCTAATGAACTTGGCATTTACTGCTGCGGAGTTGGAAACACAGCTAGAATCCATTGCTATCAAATTTGTGAACTCAGGGCAGAACGACATTTCCCCAGAAAAGGCAGAATTGAGTCGGATTTTTAAATGGTTTAATGGTGATTTCACGGAAAAAATGACATTGGTTGAATTCCTTAATCAATATTCAGACGTGAAATTGAAGGCAGATGCAGATATTAACTACAAGGAATACGATTGGACGTTGAACGAATAATTAGAAGGAATTTAAAAGGCCTCACCCACTGTAAAATAAAAATTTGGAGAAGAGTCTCCCCAAGCCGCATCAAGTCTCAGGTTGATTCTTTTTTCTCTGTCAAGCATAAACCTCAAGCCTCCACCTCCGGCAAATCGTCCGTTGAATACTTCCAATTGGTCCAAACTTGGAGCAATCTGCCCATAGTTTAGAAAAGCCGTGGCACCCCAGCGCTTATAGACCAATTGCCTAAGTTCAGTTTGTAGCAACAAGGCATTACGATCTCGGAATCGACCTTCAATGATGCCCCTCATTCGTTTGGATCCGCCAAGAATGGCCATGGCATAAAAGGGTGGATCTCCAGATACCATGTCAAGAAAAACCTGATTCGCGAGAACCGTGTTCTTTGCCAATTTGAAATAGACGTGGTAATCCACTCTATATCTCACATAAGTAAAGTCACTCAAAAGTGCCTTTTGGTTTGGGTGCCAAACGAATTCAGTATAACTGCCTTTTGTGGGATAATAGACATTGTTTCTGGTGTCTCTTTCTGCAATTGCACCAAACCCAAAGACCACACCACCGCGGCTTCCAGATATATCCGCAGTTGCCAATCTTCCTTCTGCTTCAACTTCCTTCATTTTGAAGTCGTCTGTCCACAAACGTAAACCAGCGTACCAGTTTGGAGCCACAGACCGAAGTGCATTTAATCTCAATCTTGGGAAATCAACTTTGTAGATCTCTGAAGTATCTGTAATGTCGGTTGTGCCTACGCCGTAAAATGGATAAGAATACTTGTAGAATCCTATTTCTCCATATGCTCTCCACTCCTTTTCTTGCCAAAACAATTGAAAGGGCATATATGCAAGCACTTGTTTGTTTTGAGTGTAAGCAAACCCAAATTGAATTTGACTTGGGGGAGAAATTGAATCTGATTTATCGATATAGAAGTTGGACAAAGCCGCCACACCAGCACCAAAACCGGTTTCAGGTAGTCTGAAGGCTACGGGAAAAGCCAGATAGGTAGTTTTTCGCGTGAGCGTAGTGTCTTGAGCAAAAAGCTGAAATCCGATCAAGACCCCTACACATACCAAACCCAGCTTTTGAATCATGCCCGAAGATAAGACTTAGGTTGTTTTCACCTTTGGTTTCAATTGAATTTCGCATGTTTGCGTTATGGCAGACAATCTCCGATATTTCGCGTTTTACAAGCCCTACGGCTATCTGAGTCAATTTACTTCTGAGGGGAAGTGGCTTGGGCTGACTACCTTAAATATCTTTCCTAAAGATGTTTACGCCTTGGGGAGGTTGGATGCAGATAGTGAAGGGTTGTTGTTGTTGACTAACGACGGTTCTTTGAACCACATACTCCTCAATCCCAAATTCAAGCACACCAGGACCTATTGGATTCAAGTCGAAGGAGATATCAGCGAGGAATCCGTGAGTTTATTCAGGCATCCGATGGAATTGAATTACAAGGGGAAGACGCATAGAACTTTTCCGTCAGTGGCTAGCAAGCTTGATTTGCCAGATTGGGTTCCAGATCGAGACCCACCTATAAGATATAGGGCTTCTATTCCTACCTCATGGATTTCTTTGACAATTACTGAAGGGAAAAATCGACAGGTAAGAAAAATGACGGCACAAGTTGGTCACCCCACATTGCGTTTAATTCGTCATTCCATAGAGAATGTTACTCTTGAAGGTTTGAAACCAGGAGATCATAAAGAAATTCAGAGAAGTGAGATGTACAGCCTTTTAGGGTTGTCACATCGGATTTAGGTGGTCAATCTCAATAAACCCTTTTTGTAAGCTTATCATTACGAGGTCTACCACATTTTTGGCATTCACCTTATTCATCATATTGGTTCTGTGATTTTCAATGGTCCTTTTACTTTTTGTCAGTTCTGCGGCAATCTCTTCCGAACTTTTACCCTGACAAATAAGATTGAGAACGTCCAATTCAATTTCTGAGAAGGGACAATCTGGAAAATGAATACTCATTTTATATCCAGCATTTAGTCCTTGATACATGGCCTTCGCTACGAGTTCACTGTGGTAATAACCATGTTCATGCGCTTCAACAATGGCCTGATGAAGTTCCTCTTCGTAGCAGTTTTTCAGAAGAAACCCCTTACCACCTGCCTTCATGAAGTGCACAATGAATTGACTCGCAGAGTTTTGTGTAAGGCCGATGACCTTGACATTTGGGTGTGACTTGACCAAACGTTTGGTGGCTTCAAAACCATCCATAACGGGCATGTTGAGGTCCATTAATATCACATCAACTTCTTTTGAACCAAGTTGGTCAAGCAGATTTTTTCCATTTTCCGCTTCAACTACAAGTTCAATCCCGTCAAAATCATTAATAATCTGGATAAATCCCTTTCTTACAAGTTGATGATCTTCCGCGATGCCGATTCGAATCATAATATATCCAAAGTAAGTTTAAAATTTACGCCTTTTCCGGGATGTGAATCAATCTCACTTTCACCTTGGAGCTGTTGCACTCTTGATTGAATGTTCTTCATTCCAAGACCAGTAGAGCTCTTCTCCTCGGGCTGAAAGCCCAAACCATTGTCTTGATACATCACTACGAATTGATTATCTGTCTGTTCAAATGAAATATCTATGCGAGAAGCTTTACCATGTTTGATCGAATTTCCAATCAATTCTTGAAAAACTCGAAATAGATGCACTGCCTTTTCTGGCGACAATGTTTTGGAATTTTCAAGGTTATACAGTTCCAATTGAGTGTTGTTGGTTTCCGCAAGTTTGCTTTTGATTGACGAAAGCGTGCTCGACAGCCCAAATCTCGTGACCTGCTGGGTGCTCAGCTCATGCGAGAGGTCTCTCAATTGGTCAATGATCTGGTCAATCTCAGTATTAAGAGCTGCTCTACTTTCTTTTTCTGAGACCTGTCTAAGTTGCATTTTGAAGATAGTGAGTTGGTTGTTTACGTCATCGTGAAGGAGAGAAGCAATTCGATTGCGCTCATCGTCTGAACTTTGAACCTGGGCGTTTAGCAGGTCCATTTGTTTAGAAACTTCAAGATTAGAAAGTTCCAATTTGTGAGCAGCCTTTCTTTTGTTGAACACCAATGCAAAGACTATGATCGCTAGGGCCAATACTCCAGCAATAGCACTTGCCGTGAGACTGAGATTTATGATTGAGATTGAATCTTCCATTTGTATAAACCAATAGTGAAGGAAATGCACAGCAAGAGATAGATCACTGACTGAACAATTGCGTATGACTCCTGAACTAACTCCAATGGCTGGATTTCTCTGAAAATAAGCACTGAATAGAAGATCAATAAGCCTGAATAATACCAGAAAGCTGATTCATCCATTAGATTATCTTTTTTACTGTGAAAAGCAAGATCAAAAAATCCAAACAATGAGATCAGAATGGTATAAGCAATATGAGGAAGAATAGCAGGTTTCAAGTCATATTGCCAATCAAAAACGAACAAATATGCAATGAACATTCCACTAGACAAGAGGAGCCCAAGCACTGAACCAATCCTCCTGAACACCTTACCATATGCTAACTGATTGACCATCAGTGCTACAACAAATACTGTTATCATAGCGAACAGATTCATGACCCACCAATTACGAATCGATAAATTGGAGGTTATAAATATGTAGATATAGAGAATAAATGAAATACTCAGGAGCCAAGCAGGTGCATGGTTCTTCAATATTTTGAAATTTAGCAATAGGTAAATCAGTGGAATGATTCCCATTGCATTCAATCCATATTTAATAAGTTCATAGAACATCTAGCTGTTCAAGGGGTTTGCCGCAGAACAATCACTTGGACAAAGGTTTCCGAAGTTCGCCACAAGCGTGGTCACGTCATCTTCATTTGTCAAAGCCCCTGCCAGGACTACCGTGTTTTTGCCGGTGGCATCTTCTGCGAAGTAAATCCGGATTCCCATAATGTTTTTCGGGTTCAAAAGTTGTTCAATGATGTCTCTTCCCATAAAAACTGCTTTGGTTTGAGTTGGGTTTGAAAGCCTCCAGGCTTTGGTCATTACTCCTGCGGCGGCCAACGCTATTGGGCCACCTTCTGTTCCATCAAAGGCCATAGTTTCTGTATTAAGTAAGAATAATTTAGTTTGTAGTTGAAAACTACAAATATGAATTCTTTGAATTATGAATCCAGCTTATTCTTTTCCACAAATAGACTGAAATCCATAAACAACTGAAATACTGTTTTTTATGCCGCATCACTGAGTATTTACCGCAATAAGTAAATTGAGTATTTATACTCTGTTTTGGTGAGATCGCTAGAGTTACATTTGTATGTCTCCGTTATCAAAGGAGGCTTAACATTAAACTGAAAGCTGAAACTCGGGCGGTGGGAATTCCAAGCAGGAAACATCGTAAGCAGTTCAATACTTCTCTCCAGAAGTCACCCTGTCCCACTACCCGTTTTCTTTTCTAAATTTGGCTCATGTACAGAGCCTTTCATATTCTCCAACTTATTCTGGTCGTTATTGTCACCCTCATTAGTGGTCTAGGTGGCGTTATCATTATGTTGCTGACATTCACTCCCAAAGTAGCGGGCTTAATATTTCCAAATAAATTCTGGAGTCCTGCCATCCTATTCATTTTTGGAATGAAGCTTCAAATCATTGGGAGAAAAGAGTTAAGGAATCAACTCTCTAGTATATACGTAGCCAATCATAGTTCTCCGCTAGA
>CAZKMC010000041.1:6559-8838 GCA_964553485.1 uncultured Comamonadaceae bacterium | reverse complement strand
ATCATGTTTATGGCGCTGCCAGTGCCAGGATATTTCATTGCCAAGCAGGAATTGAAAAAGATCCCAGTATTTGGCTGGTACATGCAAATGGCTGGGATGATATTCATTGATAGAGCCGATAGAGAAAAGGCTATACAGAGTATGCGTGATGCCGGAAAGCGGATACAGAAAGGTTATAGCGTAATCGCATTTCCTGAGGGAACACGTTCTCGAGACGGCAAAGTCAAAATGTTCAAAAGAGGCTCATTCATTCTTTCACAGGAAACGGGCATTCCAATTGTGCCTGTTGGAATCAGCAATGCATATGAATGTATGCCAGGAAGTAGCAGTCATGGAATACCTGGAAAAATTATCGTTCGCCTAGGTGAATCCATTGATCCAAAAGATCATTCACACCAAAAATCTGAAGTATTTGCAGATGAGTGTAGAGAAATTGTACTTGGGCTTATTAATCAGGATACACCAAGCGAATAGGCCACGTGCATTCCGTCAGAGATAGCTCTTTTTGCATCTAATTCACCGGCCAAAGCCGCGCCACCAATCACATGAGGATCAAAACCAAGCTGCACCAATTCTTCCAGTAAGTCAATACGTGACGTTTGTCCCGCGCAGATAACCACGTTGTCTACTTCCAAGACTTGTACTTGACCATTCAGACGGATATGCAATCCTCTGTCATCAATTTTAAGGTATTCCACTCCAATGAGTGTCTTGACCAGATGCTTCTTCAAAGAAGCTCTGTGAATCCAACCTGTGGTTTTTCCAAGTCCCGCTCCAGGTTTAGTAGTTTTCCTTTGAAGCAAATACACTTCTCTTGTAGGAGTGATTTTTTCAGGCTTTTTGAGTCCCCCACGTTCTTTCAACTCTTGGTCTACTCCCCATTCGTCCATGAACTGTTCCACATGGTCCATTTCTTCATGTGCCGAGCTAGTAAGGAATTCTGCCACATCAAATCCAATTCCCCCCGCCCCAATGACAGCAACTTTGTTTCCTGCTTTCACATTCCCACGTAAAAGCTCATCATAGGCCACCACTTTTGGACTATCGATTCCGGGAAGCTTAATTTTCCTAGGTAAAACCCCTGTCGCTAAAATGATTTCTTCAAAGCCCAACTCCTTGAGACTGGCAGGCTTTGCACGTTCATTAAGTAATAATTTCACCCCGGTTTGTTCAATACGTTTTTGGTAATAGCGCATCGTTTCATTGAACTCTTCCTTCCCAGGGATTTTTCTGGCCATATCAAATTGACCACCAATTTGGCCGCGTTCTTCAAAGAGAGTTACATCATGTCCTAGCTCCGCGGCAATGGTTGCGGCGGTGAGACCAGCAGGACCGGCACCAATCACGGCTACTTTTTTCTTTTTGGCTTTTGTAGGCGGTGTCCATTGAGTTTCATGACATGCTTTGGGATTTACCAGGCAAGAGGCAATCTTTCTTTCAAATACATGGTCCAGGCAGGCTTGATTGCATGCGATGCATGTATTGATAAGTTGGGAATTGTCTTCCGCTGCCTTGTTCATGAAGTTGGGATCAGCCAAAAATGGACGTGCCATAGAGATCATATCGGCGCAGCCATCCTGAAGCACCTTTTCTGCAATCTCAGGCATGTTGATCCTGTTGGTAGTAACTAATGGAATGGACACTTCTCCCATGAGCCTTTTAGTTACCCAAGCAAATCCTGCACGTGGCACCATGGTAGCAATGGTTGGTATTCTTGCTTCGTGCCATCCGATGCCGGTATTGATGATGGTAGCTCCCGCTTCTTCTATCTTCTTCGCTAGTTGCACTACTTCTTCCCAATTGCTTCCTTCATCTACCAAGTCAAGCATGCTCAAACGGTAGATGATAATAAAATTCTCGCCTAGTTCTTGTCTGATCTGTCTAACAATTTCGAGAGCGAATTTTATTCTATTCTCGAAAGAGCCTCCCCACTCGTCTGTGCGGTTGTTGGTCCTTTTTGCGATGAACTGATTGATGAGGTATCCTTCAGAGCCCATTACTTCTACTCCATCATACCCAGCTTCAAGGGCCAAAGAAGCACAACGGACATAATTTGAAATCGTGCGTTTGACTCCTCGGCCCGATAGGGCCCTAGGCTTAAAACGATTAATAGGAGCTTGTATTCTCGAAGGTGCTACGCAAAGAGGGTGATGCCCATATCTGCCAGTATGAAGAATTTGCATGCAAATCTTACCGCCTTCATTGTGAACCGCTTCCGTGATTGCACGATGTTTTTTAGCTGTTCGAGAATTTGTGAGCTTGGTACTGAATGGAGAAAC
>CAZKMC010000041.1:4761-6549 GCA_964553485.1 uncultured Comamonadaceae bacterium | reverse complement strand
CATCCAGCCATATTTGGAGCCACTCCTCCTGTTACAATTAGTCCTACCCCTCCTTTTGCGCGTTCCGCATAGAATCTGGCCATACGTTCATAACCATCTTTCTCTTCTTCCAAACCGGTATGCATGGATCCCATGATGACACGGTTTTTCAAGGTAGTAAACCCGAGATCCAGGGGAGAAAAAAGCTTAGGGAAAGGTGTGTTGTTCATGAGTTCAAAGATACAAATTCGAAAAGGGCATCAATCGAATTCATCAAATCTATCTACAAAGTCATCACGTTTCTTGCGAGAGGCAACTACTTGATAAGCGAACTTGTTTCCTTCGTCATCTTTTGTCTTGGTTTTATCCTCTTTCAATTCAGTAATGGCAGTCACAAATTCCTTATCCGTAGAGGTGATATTCATGATTCCCAATTTGTACTCGAAGTAGTACCAGTTCCCTGGGTCTAACTCGAGATATACCCGAAGTATATCTGCGCTTCTTGACTTAGCCAACTCCACTTTTCCTTTTACGTATCTGAAGATCTGCTTCTTTCCTATGGTAGCAATTCCGATTGGGCCTTCACTCACAAAGGTCTCCTCTACATCATCCCACTTGAAGGTGATATCCGCAAAGAAGAAAGTCTTTTGAAGTTCTGTGGGAATCCTTTTGAATTGTCCGCTTAGGTTCAATTCTGAGATTACTTTATCTGAAGCTTCGAGCCCCATGATTTGTTTTATCCCTTTTTCATAGTCTGTTTTGGCAATATCAATTGGTAGAAGTTCTGGCCATTCCGACAATTGATCTGAGAGGCGTTTCATCAAACTCTCATCAAAGAAGAAATCGAGGGATAAAACTCCATTGACAGTGGTTTTGCCGTTCATTCCGTTGTGCCGGATATCCCCGACACTTTGGAACTTCACATGACCGTAATCAACTTGATAATCAATTTCACCATCTCCAGTAATTTCGCAACTCTCTGTGTCCAGAGAAAGCAAGTTACCTGGTAGTTTCGGTTGCTTGATTTTTTCCTTAGAACCAACTTTATAGCTTTTTGATCCTTTGTCATAGGTAAGAAAACCAAGTGCCTCAATCAATCCTTCGTCTGAGCGGTCATTCTTTCTTGAAAGGAATGAACCGTACAATTCTAATGGCGAATCACTACTTACCATAACTCCTACCCCAAGCTTGGACATTTTAACATCGCGCATGTTGGTGTCTACTGGAATGTAAATATCAAGTGGGTCAATTTCAGATCTGAACTTGAACCAATTCCTTTCCAGGCTCTCACAGGTATGCATAATTTGCGCACCACCATCAAACGTCAGGTTTTTCTGATTGGCACGTAGTTCAAAATCACCGTAAAAACTAAAGAATGGGTTCAATGTAAATGAATCATCCTCTGTAATTTTACCATTTGCAGTTGTTTGCAGACTGCTGTCTACGGCTATCTTATCGAGATGGATGATTTGTTCCAGTTTGTTCTCATCTACGTATGCCATGTCCCCTTCTCCTTCAAAATCAAGTCGGCCATTGATTTGGACGTTTGAATTGAAGATTCTGTGGTATTGGGTCACGTAGTTAGAAATAAGGACAGCTCTTTGAAGCGGGTCTATCTTAGCACGTTTCTGGATAATCACTTTTCCAGAGTCTGGTAATATCCGGGTATCTGCCACAGTAATATATGGGATTTCATTGCATGTAATTACACTAGAAGCAATGTCATACACAGCCTTTGGAGCTAGGAAGTTCAGTGAATCCTGAAGCTCATTAACAGAGTAGAAATTACTTGCATTGCTACTCGCGTCT
>CAZKMC010000041.1:320-4751 GCA_964553485.1 uncultured Comamonadaceae bacterium | reverse complement strand
CGCGTCTGTGTCAATCACAAAATCCTGAGATGCCTTTCGATTTGAGGCAAGCTCCATTTCTCCTTTATCCATGAACCATTTGAACTCATCCATATAACAGATGTACTGGTTGGAAGGGAACTCGATAATGGTTTCTCCACCCAACGATTTAAACTCGCCCACTCGCTGGTCAAAATCTACGTCTGCGCTTACGTTGTCTGTTTTGAATGCCAAGCTTTCAAGTGCACTTTGTGCCAATTGGAAAGCTGATGTATCTGCCAAAATATTTCTTGGAGTATAGTCGAACTTCAAACTTGAAACCGTAGCTCCTTCAAAGTCCATGTCTCCTTTACCTGTCATCCCTTTAGGAGTCAGGTTTAAGCTTCCAGTTAGTTCGGCTTCGTTTCTAAAGAAGGTAATTGGTTCATATAGACTAGTTGCTTTGAGCCTGTCTGATTTTGGATAAAAAGCTAAATCAACTACTTGGGCGGTTACCTTCGGTACGTTGAGGCTTCCTGCCTGTTCATTATTCAGAAACGACTTTGTTTTTCCGAGTGTGGAATCGGGGAAGAAGGTAAATTCTTCTGACATGCTTGTACTAGTCAGGAAGTCAAGGCTTCCACTTCCCTGCAGACCATTATAACTTAACCTCACATCTGCTGTAAAGTCTCCTTTTCCGCCGTAAATCGGGAGACCTGAAGTTGTGGTTGCCACATCAAAGCCAAGCGAATAATCATCCATCAAGACCAGAGGTTCGTCAATATCGGGGAAAATTCCTGACGAGACCAAAGTCCCTTGAAAGCTAAGGTCATTGCTATTGAAGTTATCCAAACTGTCGATTACAAATGGCTCCACTTGGTAATAGAACTTATCCCTTCCGTAAACTCCTTTCTGAATTCTACTGTTGTCATAATAGACATAAGAGTCCTTCTTACTGGTAAGGATGGGATATTCAGAATAGTCTTTACTGTGCACCCCAGACTTGTTAGTAGGAGCATCAATTTTCAGCGTTCCCGTCATGTCTTCGATCACGTTCTTGACTTGAACTGTGTTTTTATTCCCAAACGCATCTTCCTGTGCGTCAATATCTTGCACATAGATTCGGCAGCTATCAACCTGCAACAGATCAATCTGGAATTCCTCGTACTTAAACTCGTATTCTTTTCCGAGTAATTCAAGATTTCCCGCCCTAATCCTTCCACCACATTTGAAGTCGCGGTTCTTTTTAAGGATGACTTCTTCTCTTGCAGGATAGATATTCACATTCTGAGAATCTGAAAGCTGGATTCGGCGAATCCCTTTCAATAGTAGGTTGTAGTTCAGTAAGTTGAGTTGGGCATTGTTTCCGTTATCTATTTCTGAATTGAAAAGGAGGACATCGTAATCTCTAATTCCTGAATTGTTTCTGAGGTATTCAAAGAGTTTTTCTTTGACCACACAAAAACCAGACATCATATCGTATTCTACAAAACCTTGGTTGTTCAAATCAATGAGAAGAAGAGAAGTTTGTTCCTTGCTCAGCCTCAGGAAACCAGCAAACTGATAGTCGTAGAAAGCAATAGAGTTCGATTGCCTTGTATAATCTCGAATTTCAACCAATGGGTGGGTATTAGCTAATCCCATCATCGAATCGTACCTCTTATCATTGTAATAATCCTTGGACTCAAATGCCGCCATGTGCTGGGTAGAACCAATGATAGAGCCCATTTCTATAAGCGGATCATCAATATTCCAATACAAGGCCTCAAAGAACATATCTACATCATGGTAGCTGTTGTAATATGGACTTTTAGAAACTCCTTCATCGGTGCGTAATAGCACTAGCTTCCTTGTTTTTCTGTCGAACTTCAGGTTCAATTCTGGATGCGTAATGGAATCTTTGTCGAGAAAAATGCTCACTTGCGTTTGCTGCGAAGTAAGTCGGTCTGGGCGAATTGCAAACTCAAGTGAATTGGCTTCAAGGAAGGGAGCATTTTCTCGGTAGAAGACCAATTTGGCGGGTTCTTCATTTGTACCTGTCCCTGCAAGCTTGTTGCCTCTCATGGTGAAACCACCATCATAATCTACGTTTTCAAAAATGTTCTTTATTTGAAGGCGTTGGTTGTATGATTCAAATCTTGGATAGGAAGCCTTGTCTCCCGTTCTATCAGCAATAACCTTCTCCGTAAGCTGCCCTAGTAGTGGTTTTTCGAAATACTCGTTGTAGAAAAGTACAGAGTCCACTGTATAAGTTGAACCTTTGATTCGGACTTCATAGGCTCCAAATTCAGCATAGGTCAATTCCGGGTCAAAATCGGCCCTGTCCCAGGTTACACGTCCTTTTTCGCCTATCCAACGGTCAAGTGTGGGGAAGAAAACCCCTCCAGTTCGCATGATTCTGGTGCTATCTCCTTTGGTGTAGCAAATGAGGTTTCCTTCTGGAAACTCAATCGCAGGTATAGAGTCAAAAACGAATTTGTAATTGGAGTTTGAAAATTTCCATTGCACGGCATTGGCGCTAAAAAAGACCCCGTTCTCAAAGATGGTAGCACTGTTTTTCATGAAATCCTCTACGAATTTCTTCTTGCGCTTATCGTCTAGAATCTTGTACAACACAGTGTGCCATTCATTGAATTCTTGCGCTGTTTTTCCTGAGTTTGGGAAAACCATCATAGCCAGCAAGTACTGCTCAAACACCGGGTATGCTGGATGCTTTTTATCTAAAAGCATGTTGCATGTCTCCAAGATCAATGTCTGTTGATCCATGGTGAGAAGTCCAGAAATATAAAAGGGTCCAAACTCCTTGTCCACAAACTTCTTCCCTTCCTTTCTGGAAGCAGTCATGAAATCAGTCAGCGTTTTAATAAACTCCTCGGGTTCGGTTGGGAACTCAGAAATTTCCTGTCCTATACTGGTCACAGATAACAACAGGCACAGACTCCCAATCAAAAATATTCTTGCAGACATAGACTTTGTTTAGCAGACTCAACATACACGGAAAACAAGCTTCCCGTTCTAGTCAAATATCTGATATACGTTATTATAACCACCCTTACCTTCAAGTTATTATGACGAGTGCATTGTCAATTATACATAATGCGTCAAGTTTTGTCCAAGGTTCTTACCTTTAGAATCGGGCAGTGTTCCATGTTAATGCTGTTTTCCTTCTCAAGTAATTCGAACGAAACATGTCTGACTACCACATCAAATCATTTGATTCATACCAAGAATCCTACCGCAATAGTGTCAATGACCCTGAAAAGTTCTGGGCGGAAATAGCTTCTAATTTTTCTTGGTACAAACCCTGGGATCGTGTAATGAACTGCGACATGCAAAATGCTGACATTAAGTGGTTTGAAGGAGCTTCATTGAACATTACGGAGAACTGTCTGGACAGACATCTAGAAAAACGTGGGAATCAAGTAGCTCTCATCTGGGAGGCAAATGATCCAAGAGAAAAAAGTCAGAAAATCACATATTCTCAATTGCACCAGCGTGTATGCAAGTTCGCAAATGTCCTGAAGCAACATGGGGTACAAAAAGGCGACCGCATTGCGATCTATATGCCGATGATCCCTGACCTGACCATAGCCGTCTTAGCATGCGCAAGAATTGGTGCTGTCCATTCCGTTATATTTGCGGGTTTTTCAGCTAGTGCACTCGCAGACCGCGTAAACGACGCTACGTGTAAAATGATTATCTGTTCAGATGGACTATACAGAGGCGCCAAAGAAATCCCTGTCAAAAGAGTTATTGATGAGGCACTAGAAGAATGTCCATGCGTTAAGACTGTTTTGGTTGCCCAACGTACCGGTTGGGATGTGAACATGGTCAAAGACCGGGATTACTGGATCCATGAAGAAATGGAGTTGGTTTCGGACAATTGCAAGCCTGAACATATGGATGCTGAGGACAAACTTTTCATCCTCTACACATCAGGTTCAACAGGCAAACCAAAAGGAGTGGTGCATACTTGTGGGGGTTATATGGTATATGCGGGATATTCATTCAAAAACGTCTTTCAATATGAAGACGGTGATGTCTATTGGTGCACCGCAGACATTGGATGGGTAACAGGGCACAGCTATATCGTTTACGGCCCTTTGCTAAATGGAGCTACTACAGTCATGTTCGAAGGAGTTCCCAATTATCCGGATCCAGGCCGTTTTTGGCAGGTTTGTGACAAACACAGCGTCAATCAATTCTATACCGCGCCAACTGCCATCCGAGCACTCATGGCTTGCGGAGATAAACACGTACTGTCCTACAGTCTGGATTCGCTAAAGGTCATTGGAACGGTTGGCGAGCCAATCAATGAAGAAGCCTGGCATTGGTATCACATTCATGTCGGAAAGGAAGAATGTCCCGTAGTAGACACTTGGTGGCAAACAGAGACAGGTGGAATTATGATTTCAGGCTTGGGGGCTTTCAGCCCGATGAGACCAAGTTATGCCGGCCTTCCATTGCCCGGCA
>CAZKMC010000041.1:0-310 GCA_964553485.1 uncultured Comamonadaceae bacterium | reverse complement strand
CCCGGCATACAGCCTATTATACTCGATTCTCAAGGAGCTGAGGTCACTACCCCAGACGAAGAGGGATACTTATGCATCAAGCACCCGTGGCCATCCATGCTGCGGACCACCTACGGCGACCATGAACGATGTAAGACGACCTACTTCAGTGCTTACAAAGGCATGTATTTCACAGGAGATGGCGCTAAGAAAGATAAGAATGGACTTATTCGGATCATTGGGCGCGTGGATGATGTAATCAATGTTTCAGGTCACCGCTTTGGAACAGCAGAGATTGAAAGCGCAATCAATGCCAATGAACACGTTGTTG
>CAZKMC010000040.1:0-14293 GCA_964553485.1 uncultured Comamonadaceae bacterium | reverse complement strand
TGGGCAGAAATGACCCTTGCCCTTGTGGAAGTGGCAAGAAGTTTAAACAATGTCACGGAAAAAATGGCTGATACAATAGCCTAAAGCAATGCGCCCTGATTCGAATAGAATTGGGGCGTTTTTGTTTCTATCCCGCAATGTTCAGACAACAGTTCATTGAACATCACACAGGTTTCTGGAGTGAGAATGCTGTTTTCCTGATGGACCAATAGATAAAAAGCTTCCAGTCCGTTTTCAGCCCAAGACTTGATTCTCAGCGCCCAGTCTTCCAAACGATCTCTATCTGTGGAATCAAGGTTGTTCCCTCCATATCGCATCACCATCCAAGGAGCTGTGAGTCGCATGTGAACCGCATCTCGCCTTCCGCTTGTGTCTGAAACCACCGCGCCAATTCCCAATTCCTGCATCAGGGTCCAGGTCTTTTCAACTTCCTCTGAGCCAGTGAACCAATCCGGATGCCTGTATTCCACGGCTATTTTAATGTCACGAGGCAGGGTTTTCAAATATTCTCTAAGCCGCGCGGCATATTTTTGCGTGTAATTAGGCGGTAATTGAAGAAAACAGGGACCCAGATTTTCTCCAAAATGCATTACAGCCTCCAAGAATTCGTCGGTCAATCCGTCTGAATTATTAAACCGCCGGTAATGGGTGATGAGCTGCGGCCATTTGGGGCAAAACCTGAAATCTTGTGGCGCAAGGGCTTTCCATTTTTCTATGGTAGCAGGTGGGTGGATGCGGTAATGGGTTGCGTTGAGTTCAATACATCCGAATTGCTGGCAATAGTGAGAGGCAAAATCTTTTACCGGTGTTTTTTCTGGAAAGATCTTCCCTTTCCATTTCGGAATTCCCCACATGGTGCCTCCACTGAATACCTCAAGTTGCCTGCCGTTTCCTGTCCTTAAAACAGAAAGGTTTTCTGGGTGGTCAGCCGGCAGGCTAAAATCAATACCGCTTATGTCGTCTAGTTTTCCGAATTTCATCCCTTGTGCTTCAAAGCTCAAAATAACAATAACTTGAATGAACAATTTGTTCTATATCTAGGGTTGTCACATTAAAACCATTGCATTGGATCATAATTTGCAAAACATTTTAGACTTAAATGAGGAGGGACCAAAACCCAAAAAAGGTATGTTTTGGCTCCGCGCTTCTGCCTATATCTTGCTAATTATTGGGTTAAGCTTCAAAATTATGCATTGGCCGTACAGCGCGTTACTCCTGCTTTCGGGGCTCTTTTTGTGGCTCTTGTATGCCATTCTGGACTTGGTCTTTGCAGAGCGCTCAGAACTCTATTCCATAGCCTATTTTATCGGGAAAGTTGCCCTCATCATCTTTGTAGGCCTCCGTTTTTTGGGGTTCAATGAATTGTCAATTTACATACTCCCAATAGCTGTAATTGCCTTCATTTTTGGAATTGTCACGGCCCCTAGATCCTAGTTTTTCTCATTGCTAAATTTTTGGCTTACGCCGATGAATTTGCCGTGGAAGAGGCAAGATTATCCACTAGCTTGGAGCAATGAGCTTCTTGTCACAGTTGTTATTTCCTCCTAAATGTGGTGGATGTCTTAGGCCTTTGAAGAGACATGAGCGCGCCCTTTGTTTCTTTTGTCTTCAAAACCTTCCTATCATATTGAACCGTAAAGGGCCCCAATTAGTTGACCGCAGTTTAACAGGCAGGGTGCCCGGAATCAGAGGGTTTGCCTTTTTGCAATTTAGGAATGGCGCTACCGTTCAACGCATGCTTCACCAATTCAAATATCATGGACAAGTTGAAGTAGGAAGAGCCTTGGGGAACGAATTTGGCAAACATCTAATACCACATTTCTCTAATGAAAATGTCTTGCTGGTCCCAGTCCCCTTGCACAAGCGCAAACTAAAAGTCCGCGGATTCAATCAATGTGACGCCATTTGTGAAGGTCTTATAGAGCAGTTAACCGGAAAGATCGGGCATGGCTTATTAGAGCGTGTCAAATTCAAAAAGTCGCTTACCAAACTGAATCGGGTGGAGAGGGCTGAGGCCACTGCAGAACTCTACAAAGCTACACGAGCTCCAGATTTTGGCATGGAGAATATCCCTGTCTTAGTAGTAGATGATGTGATTACTACAGGCGCAACCATGGTGGCGTGCTGCGAAGCACTTTACTTAGTCGGTTGGAAAAATGTGGTTGCCCTTGCGCTTTGCTACGCAGATAGTTGAGCTTGCAAAGTGGATATGTATCTTTGCAGCATGTCTGAATCCTTGTATGTAGACCAGTCCTTGTCAAAGGATCAAAAATACCGCGATCTCCTTCCACAGCTCAAAGCCCTGATTGGTAACGAAAAGAACGCAGTAGCGAACATGGCGAACCTGTCTGCTGCGCTTAAATCTGCATTCAATTTTTGGTGGGTGGGATTTTATTTGGTGGATCAAGATGAATTGGTGCTTGGACCTTTTCAAGGGCCTGTGGCATGCACCAGACTTTCCAAAAACAAGGGTGTGTGCGCCAAAGCCTGGCAAACAGCAACAACTGTTATTGTGCCAGATGTAGATCAGTTTCCAGGACATATAGCCTGTTCAGGAGAAACGAGATCTGAAATTGTGGTCCCCGTGAAAAACACCAATGGCAATGTCTTTGCCGTTTTGGACGTTGACAGCAACAAACCGGATGACTTTGATTCCGATGACCAACAATATCTGGAGTTAATCGCCGCAATGTTGCAAACTTCTGTTCAATGAGATTGCATTTTCTATTCTTCCTTCCAGCGCTTCTAATTTTAAGCTCTTGTGCAAAGATTATTGCGCCAGATGGTGGAGACAAGGACACTACATCACCCGTAATTCTTCACATGGTGCCAGAGAATGAAACAACATCCTTTGCTGGTTCGGAATTCTACATCGAGTTCGATGAATACATCCAGCTCAAAGACATTTACAATCAGCTCATTGTCTCACCCCCGCTATCTGAAAAACCGGAAATCCGAATAAAAAGGAAGGCGCTATATGTAAAGATCAAGGAACCATTGAAGCCAAATACTACGTATACCTTCAATTTTGGGGAAGGAGTGGTGGATTTGAATGAGAGCAACCCGGTGAATGAATTGATATATGTGCTTGCCACAGGTGCTGAGCTTGATACTCTGGGCTTTGGCGGACAAGTAGTGGATGCCTTTACTGCCCAGCCGGTAGAAGCGGTCAAAGTCATGGTTTATAGCACTTTTGAGGACTCGATTCCAATGAAGGAGAAGCCTTATTATTTTGGAAGAACTGCAAAAGATGGAAGGTTCAAAGTGTCCAATATGAAGTCTGGCATTTATAAAGTTGTGGCCGTGGAAGAAATCAATAACAACTACCTTTATGATGCCCCCGCCACTGAGCGCATTGCATTTTTGGATTCCATTGTTCGTCCCTCTTCTATGGACTCCAATCGGGTAGAGGTATTCTTCCGATTGAGTGCAGAAACACCCCAAATCCAGTACATCCAGGATTACCGGATTGATAGCACTGGTTTCGCTACTCTGAAATTCTTCACTAAGCCAGATAGCTTGAGCTTTGTGGCATTGGACCAACCCGAAAATCATCTCAAATTTGAACGTGAATTGCATACGGATTCAATCTTTTTGTGGTGGTCTTCAGAAAGTTTAAATCAGCCTATAATGGTGGAGGTGCGCAAGCGCGAGGAAGTATTAGACACCATCAAATTATCCAGCTATAATGCTAGACTCCAAACACTTCAATTGCGAAGCGCGAAGTCAAAAAAAGTGAGTGTCCAAAATGAACTCATATTGAGATGGAACCGGCCAGTGGTTCAAATTGATTCTGCAAAATGGTCCTTGACAGAAGATAGCATCCCACTTGGTATAGAAATTATCCGAAGCACAAGTGATTTTGAAACTGAGTTAGTGACCAAATTTACAGGCGGAAAAAAATACAATTTGGAGGTGCTGCCCGGAGGAGTCACTAGCCGAGAAGGCTGGAAAAATGACACGCTAAAATATGACTTTCAAGTGTATGAAGACAAACACTTTGGCACCATAAATTTGCAACTCAATTTGGCCGCTCCCGAGGGGCAATGGATCGTCAGAATGATTGATTTAAAAGGAAAAGTTATTCGGCAGCAAGTTGTTTTGCCAAATCAGAAACTGCGTTTTGAACGCGTGTTACCTGATCAATATACCTTGCAATTACTCGATGATAAAAACATGAACACAGAGTGGGATGCGGTTGATTATTTGAACCACATCCAACCGGAGAGAATTGTTCCTTTTTCAGAAGGACTAAACGTAAGATCCAATTGGGAAATGGATTTGAATTGGGAAATCAAGTAACTAGAAGCAACTTTTAGTTCTAAATTAAGGTCTCTAAGGAGAGAAACCACTAACAACTGCTAATTCGTCAGCAATGTACTTTCAGAAAATATTCGCACTTGCCTTATTTGCTTGCCTTTTTTCGTGGACACCGAATGAGGTAGCGGCTCAAGATGTCATACCTACCAAAGGAAAAGAATTCTGGGTAGGATTTATGCAGAATTATGAAGTGGAGGCTTGGCAGGAAGAGCTAAACCTCTTTATCGTGTCTGACCAGAACACAACAGGATTAGTAGAGATTCCGGGACAAGGTTGGTCTCAAGCATTTGCTGTTATAGCAAATCAGACAACCACGGTCACTATTCCAAATAACATTGGAGAAAATTACTTGAATGAGACCATAGATACCAAAGGAATCTATGTGACCACGGAAGATACCGTGGCGGTATTTGCAATTAACTTTAACGGTTATACAGCAGATGGAACTAAAGTTCTTCCAATTCAGTCGCTTGGTGTTGAATACAGAATCAGTTCATATCAGGGATTAAGTTCTTGGGGAAGTGAGTTTTTAATTGTTGCTACCGAGGATGATACCGAAGTTGAGATTACCCCAACTGTGGCCACTTTGGGTGGACAGCCAGCTGGAGTGCCTTTTACTGTTAGTTTGAATGTGGGAGAAACCTATCAAGTCAAAGTTTCGTCGGCGGGGGGAGACTTTATGGGAACTGTTATCAAAGGCACCGAAAACAATGGTGAATGTAGGCCCTTTGCGGTTTTCTCTGGAACCTCCTGCACCAATATACCCGTTGGATGTGTGGCTTGTGATCACATCTACGAGCAGAACTTCCCAGTAGAAACCTGGGGTACCGAGTTCTATGTGGTACCGTTTAGTTTTGCAACGTCATATACGTATCGTGTCATGGCCAATGTAAACAACACCAATGTTGTGATCAATGGTGGAGCACCAATTCTACTGAATGCTGGTGAATTTTTTGAAGACAATGATGTGTCTGACGTGATTTGTGTTATTGGTGACAGACCAATCAGTGTAACTCAATACATGGAGGGAATCAGTTGCGCAGGAAGTGGTGACCCTGCCATGCTTATTTTGAATGATGCTACTCAAAAGATTGACAATATTACATTTAGTACAGTAAGTTCCACAGTGATTACAGAGCATGGACTCAACGTGATCATGGAAACTGCAGATGTAGGATCATTAGCATTGGACGGAGCTGCGGTTCCGGCTTCGGAATTCAACGTGGTTGCAAATTGCCCTTCTCATTCCTATGCTCAAATTACAATTGCTCAAGGCTCGCATACACTGGATGCACCAAATGGGTTTACTGCCTATGTATATGGTACAGGAAGCGCTGAAAGTTATTCGTATTCGGTGGGTTCATTTAGCCCACTACCTCCAATTCAAGTCGATTCTGTGCTTTGCACAAGTGACACGGTAAACATTGCTGTGACTTCTGGTTTGTTAGATATCTATTGGTATGCAGAAACCAACCCAGACGATACTTTAGCTACGGGTCCGCAACTGACCTTGATTCCACCAATTATTTCCGACATCTATGTAGGCGTTGGTAACCACTTCCAAAGTGGATGTATAGAAGAAGAGTACTTCTCTGTTGAAGTTCCTGAACCACCTGGGTTAACAATGACTCAATCAGAAACTGAAATTTGCCAATACCAAAACGTACAATTGGGGGTAATTGTCGACCCTCCTTCTGACATTTATGAATATACCTGGGTTCCGAATACTGGTCTCGACGATGCAAACATTGCTAACCCAATTGCTACTCCATTAGAGTCTACTTGGTACAGTGTATTAGTAAGCACTCCATCAGGTTGTGGAAGTAACATCGATAGCCTTTACATTGAAGTGGTTGATGGAAACATCACCTCATTTGAAGCGTCTACAGACATCATTCAGTTTTGTGCTGGAGGTGATGCTCAGTTAGAAGCCGACTTACAGGAAAGCGTATTCGAAGATAATTTCGATCCTGGTGTAAGTTGGGGTCTCTGGTCTGACGTTCAAAATGGAGCTGACTCAGACGTCTGCGGCTCTGCCTCAGGTCTAGCGCTTTACTTTAATGGAGCTGGACAAAGAAGTGCGGCTACTATCGATATGGACGTGAGCAATGGAGGCTCAGTTCAATTTGCACTTAAAATTGCCAATGGAGCAGCACCTTGTGATAATGCTGACCTCGGAGAGGATGTTGTTTTGGAATACTCTACCGCTGGTGGAGGAGGACCATGGACCATTATAAATACGTATTACGAAAGTCAATATCCGAGCTTCACTGATATATCCGTAGACATCCCAATCTTGGCGCAAACTGCAGCTACACGTTTCCGTTGGAGACAATTAGCAAACTCTGGAAACAACCAAGACAACTGGTGCCTGGATAATATTTACATCGGATCACATAATGAGACTGATTATACATTTTCCTGGACTCCAAATTATAACCTAGATGACGATGGTATTTTCAACCCTCTTGCAAGTCCATTATTAGACACAACTTATTATGTGAGTGTATTTGACCCACTGACTGGATGCACCTATGTAGACAGTGTATTCTTGGACGTAGGCCAACCTTTTGACTTGGAACTTACTCCAGACACAGTACTTTGCGATGTTCAAGGGATTCAATTGAATGTGACTCCTACTGGGTCAGATAGCTACAGCTATTTGTGGTCGCCAGATGACGGAACTATTAGCAACATTTATAGCTCATCTCCTGTGGTTTCACCTTCGTCAACTACTACCTATTCAGTAGCTGTAGAGTCAGATCAAGGATGCTCCAATAGCGGGGATGTAGAAGTCATTGTGAACCAATTACTGAACTTGGATGTGGCTACAGATAACAACAATTTCTGCGCGGGAGAAACTGCAAACTTATCAGCTCTTTTAGCTGGAGACCCGGCTGAATTGACCTACGAATGGACCCCAGGTCAATTTCTAGATGATCCGACGTCTCAATATCCTGTGGCATCGCCAATTTCAGATGTGACCTTCGTGGTTGTGGTTACGGACGTTCAATCAGGATGTGTGCTTTCTGATTTTGTAGATATCAATGTGTATGATGCTTTTATTGTTACTGCTAATGCGGATCAGGAATTGTGTGATGTGATTGGTTTCCAACTCGATGCTGAAGCCCAAACCAATGATTTTCTTTCTTGGCAGTGGACCCCTGCAACAAGTGTTGCAAACCCCAACCTACCTAACACAACAATTACGGTTGATGGCTCAGATCAGTTTATCGTAACCGCAACAAGTGCTGCTGGTTGCACCAGCACAGACACCGTGAATGTCACGGTACTATTTGAATCATTTGACTTAGGTCCTGATATCGACATTTGTATCGGTGAGGTCTCTACTTTGAGCACAGGCTATGACGCCACTTATGACCATAGTTGGAGTACAAATGAGAACACTCCAACAATTGATGTCAATACTTCCGGAATCTACACTGTCACTGTCACCAGTATTCAAGGATGTGAAGACACGGATAATGTTAGTGTAACAGTTCACGATTTGCCTGTTGTTGATTTGGGTATTGATCCTGGTCTCTGTGAAGGTGAAGTCCACCCTCTTGACGCAGGCAATCCGGGATCTGACTATGATTGGTCCACTGAACAAACAGCTCAAACTATCAACGTTACACAATCCGGAACCTATTCTGTTGAAGTGATAGATGGATTTGGATGCATTAATTCAGACGACATTCTCTTGACATTTCACACAAATCCGGTATTGAATTTGCCAGCAGACACAACAATCTGTGAAGACCAATTCATTGTGCTTGATGCTGAAAATACAGGCTCTTTGTTCAATTGGTCAAATAACGCCGGAACACAGACCATTACTGTGAACCAAGCTGGAGTGTATAGCGTTGAGGTGACAAATACGGACAACTGTACTTCAACAGATCAGACTATCTTGAGCGTGGCCACTTATCCAACAGTGAACCTTGGTCCAGATGCTGCATTCTGTCAAGGAGAAATGGCAACTTTGAATGCTGGCAATGCTGGGCTCAATTTTAATTGGTCTACATTAGAAACGACTCAAACAATTGATGTCACTACCTCTGGAGTTTACTCAGTAACTGTAGACAATGATTATTGCTTCATTGGAGATCAGGTCTCAATCGTGTTCAACCCACTTCCTGTAGACAACTTGTTTTCAGATTCGATTTTCTGTTTCTCTGCCCCGCCTTACGAAGTAATTCTAAACGCTGGAAATCCAGGGGCGACCTATTTCTGGAACAACGGTTCTACATCCAATGCCATTGCTGTGAATGGACCAGGATATTTTGATGTGACTGTAGTGACTCCTTTCGGTTGTTCGTTAACATTTGACGTATTCATCAATGAGGTGTGCTATGGGGATTTTCTTTATGTTCCTAATGCATTTACTCCTGATCATGATGGAATCAATGATGTGCTCAGAGCAGTTGGTCAAAATGTAGCAGACTTCCATTTTGAAATTTGGAACAGATGGGGAGACTTGGTCTTTACATCAGAAGACATCAATGAGCCTTGGGATGGTAGCTATCAAAATGGAGAATACTATGTTGATAGTGAGGTTTACATCTATGTCCTTGAGTACAAGTACTACATGGATGTGGAAGGAACAATTTCTGATTGGGTAGTGCGTAAAGGTCACATTACCTTGATCCGCTAATCAAGCATTGATTTCTAAGAAACGTTTTACGTTATCTAAAGTTCCAAACACCACCAAAGTATCTGTGTCGTAGACTACGGTCTCTGCTTTCAGAACACCTAGAATATGTTCTTCGGTGCTTTTGAGTCCGTCAACTTCTTCTTCAAAGAGACGCTTTAAAGTGATTAATGTGAGGTTGTATTTGTTGACGAGATCGATGTCTGCTAATGTTCGGTTTGATATTCCTTTTGGAGCTTTAATTTCGGCAATTTCATAGTTGTCAGGCAGCTGCAAAAAGGCAGTAATACTTGGGTTAACCAATCGCTCTGCAACTATACTTGCTACTTCACTTTCAGGAGCTAAGATTTCGGTAATCCCAATACTCTTCAGTATGCGCATTTGGTTTTCACCACTTGCTCTTACTATTATTCTGGGTGATTTCAAGTCTATTAGATTCAGCGCAGTGAGCACTGTGGCCTGAAAATTTTCACCAATGGCGATAATCGCGGCATCCATTTCATGAATACGCTGAGACTCTAGTGCTTTTTTGTCAGTACTGTCCATAGTAATAGCCAAGGCCACATCGTCCTTAATGTTCTCGATCTTTTCACTATCTGAATCGATGGCATAAACCTCTAGCCCTTTTTGGGCAAGCTTATGTGCGATTGCAGTGCCATACTGGCCCACTCCGATAACTCCGAATTTTTGTTGTTTCATGGCCTTCTAGAATGCACGCAATTTACGAAAGTGGACTCAGTCCAAAGCATTTTCTAAAATTTGGCCAAATTCAAAAATATCTTGAAATGAGTTGTACAACGGAACCGGTGCCATTCGGATTACGTTTGGTTCACGCCAATCAGCAACAACACCCTTCTCAGTGAGTTTGTCAAATAATTTCTTGCCGTAGCCATGTGCTAAAACCGAAAGCTGACAACCTCGTTGTTCATGAGACTGTGGTGTGATAATTTCCAGATTGATGTTTTTCCTCTCGGCAATGTCCTGAATAATGAACTCCATATAGTCAGTGAGAGCTTCAGATTTTTTTCTGAGAGCAGGCATGCCGGCTTGGCTGAAGAGATCCAAAGCAACTTTGTGCACAGCCATAGCTAAAACTGGCGCATTACTTAATTGCCAGCCTTCAGCACCTGGAATAGGTCTGAATCCACTTTCCATCTGGAATCGCTCGCTTTTGTCATATCCCCACCATCCAGCAAAACGTGGAAGAGTGGTGTCGTTTGCATGTTTCTCATGTACAAAAGCTCCGCTTACGCTTCCCGGGCCAGAATTTAGGTATTTGTAAGAACACCAACAGGCAAAATCTACTTGATCATCGTGTAAGTGCAGTGGAACATTGCCGGCTGCATGCGCAAGGTCAAATCCAACCTGTGCCCCAACAGCATGTCCAGCAGTAGTGATGTTCTTTAAATTGAAAAACTGGCCAGAATAGTAGTTGACCCCACCTATCATCACCAGGGCAAGTTCATCTCCGGTTTGATGGATGACTTCAAGAATGTCTTCTTCCCGAATAAGATGCTCACCTTCACGAGGACCAACTTCAACAATTGTGTCTGCGGGATCATATCCATGAAATCTAACTTGGGATTCAAGTGCATATTGATCAGAGGGAAAAGCCTTTTGCTCACAGATAATTTTGACCCTTTTGCCTTTTGGTCTGTAGAATGAAACCAAAAGCAAATGTAAGTTCACTGTGAGACCGTTCATTACTACGACCTCCTCGGGCAAAGCCCCAACTAATTCAGCGCTTTGTTTGGTAAATCTCTCATGATAGCTAAACCAAGGGTTCCGCGCGTTAAAATGCCCTTCAACCCCATATTTTGCCCAATCTTCCAGTTCAACTTCAAGTGCTTTTTTTGCTCCTTTTGGCTGGAGTCCAAGAGAGTTCCCAGTGAAGTAAAGGACCGGTTTTCCATTCAGTTCTGGAATAAAAAATTTATTTCGAAAAGGAGAAAGCTCATCTTTTTTGTCCTGCTCAAGTGCAAAAGCAAGATCATTCTTGTTATTCATAGACCGAGGTACAATTTGTCATAATTTTGCACCCCAAAGAAGGCCGAAATATCCCAATAATCAAAGGCAGATAATGAGCAGTTTAAATAGAAGTCAGTCAAACAAGCTTTTCCAAGAGTCCAAAACGTATTTCCCCGGGGGTGTAAACTCTCCTGTGAGAGCGTTTAAATCAGTTGGTGGGACCCCACTTTTTATCACGAGAGGCAAAGGAAGCCACATTTGGGATGCAGATGGTAATGAGTTCATTGATTTTTGCTGTTCATGGGGTCCTCTAATTCTTGGACATGCCCATCCCAAAGTAGTAGAGAGTATTACTTCCTCGGCCGCAAAAGGGACGTCCTTTGGGGCGCCATCCATTGAAGAAAACACCTTGGCCAAACTGATCCTAGATAACCACCGCTACCTTGAGAAAATAAGATTTGTTAGTTCTGGAACAGAAGCTGCCATGTCAGCAATTCGTTTAGCCCGTGGTGTAACGGGCAGAGACAAAATCATTAAGTTCGAAGGTTGCTACCACGGACACGTTGATGCTCTGCTAGTGAAGGCAGGCAGCGGTTTGGCGACCATGGGGACATCAACTTCCGCAGGAGTACCTGAGGCTTATATCAAGGAAACAATTGTGCTTCCTTTGAACGACAGAGATGCGGTTGAAAAAGCGGTGAAAGAATTCAAAAATGAAATCGCATGTATCGCAATTGAACCGATTCCAGCCAACAATGGACTCTTGATTCAAGACAAAGGTTTCTTGAAGTTTTTAAGAGAAGTATGCACGCGTGAAGGAATCATCCTTCTTTTTGATGAGGTCATTAGCGGCTTTAGAGTTGGGTTTGAAGGTGCAGCAGGGAAATATGACATTCAACCAGACGTTCTTGCTTTTGGAAAGATCATAGGCGGGGGACTTCCTGTAGGTGCATACGGCGCTAGCGCAGAAATTATGGGGCATGTGGCGCCAGATGGTCCTGTTTATCAAGCGGGGACACTAAGCGGCAATCCAGTTGCCATGGCAGCAGGGGCGGCTCAGCTTTCAGAGTGCTTGAAGCCAGGGTTTTATGAAGAACTTGACAGAAAAACGGAGTACTTCACTTCAAAGATCACCAGTTACGCTACATCCAAAGGCTATGATTTCAGAATGTTCCGCCAAGGATCCATTTTTTGGTTGGCATTTACAGATCAAATTACCATTAGAAAGTCTTCAGAAATAGATCCAGCATCCATGAAATACTTCACGGCCTTGCATGCAGCTTTGCTTGAAAGAGGAGTTTATGTTGGACCGTCTGGCTATGAAGTTGGCTTTATTTCAGCTGCGCACACAGACGAAGATCTAGATCAAGCTGCGCAGGCGTTTTGTGAGGCTCTAGACATTGCCTACGCTTAATGTTAAAATAGCAATTGCTGCCTTCAGAACTATGGTGCCGTCTATCCAGCCGGTATAGTACATCTCTGATTTTTCGTCCGTTGTCTTGAGAATTAATAGCGCTGCCAGCGCATTTACCAGGACCATTCCCAAGGCATACCAAAAGGTGTAAGCCTCAATGTAGAGCATGCCGAAGGCTGAGATTGATGAACTTAATAGCCAGCCCACGCCAACTATTTTAGCTCGAGTTCCCCCAATTTTTTGAGGTAAGGTTTTGAAATGTGCAGGATCCATTTTGCTATCTCTTATGTCAAACGGAATTGTAATGGCAACAACGAATGCGAAACACTCTGCAAACATGAGGATAAACCGAAATTCTCCAATTACATTCCATCCGTAATAATGAATAAACGGAAGAGCCACCAAACTGACTGCCCAGGTTATTCCAATCAGATATAGTTTTAATTGCGGAACATGTCGAAGAGGCTCAATTTGAATACTTCCAATTCTAAGTTGTGCCGCGTACCACATGCTAACCACCGCAGGAATAGCCATAAGAATCCAATCTCGCACCAATAGTTGAGTGCCAATTCCAAGCATGATGATTCCGCTCAAGGCTGTTAGAACTACAATGAACTTTTGATTGCGAATGAGCCAGTTGTTTCTCCCCGGAATGTAATGTCCATCCGGCATGTTGAGCTTCAAAACCCGCTGAAAGTTGTAAATGAAAAAAGTGCTGAGGGCCACAAAAACAGATAACAACCAGCTTTTTTGCCCAAGTAAAAGTGTCGTTTGAAAAGTAGCCATTCCGGCTCCCAGAGCAATCCAAACGTTGCTATAGACGGCGTTTCGCAAGTGCTTTTTGACCAAGAAGGTCCAACCGCTTATAAACTTCTCATCACTCACTCACGATATAATAAATAATAATCCCCACAACAGTTCCGAGCGCACTACCGCCAAGAGCGCTGATTATTTTTTTAGACCTTGCAACACCCTCATAACCAATGGCATAAATGTCGTTGTACTGGTGGTTCATGTTGCTGATGTTCTCCGCACGTATTTTAATCGTAGGAAAAATCATGATCACAGGATATGCAAGCGGTGCTAGAAAACTACCTATTAGACTTCCTTGCGTTAGGATTGGGGCTGCCGCCCCGAGGAAGAAACCCACAATGGCTGTCGGCCTTGCATTATAGCCGGCACGTGCGTCCTGCTCTCCTGCCAAAAAAATACGCATTTCTTGAATCGTATATTCATCTCCTAAGAAGGTATCCCTGGCATAAAAAACATGTTCCGAACTATCCTTCTTGGTTAGCGAGAATATATCCGATTTATGGGCTTCCTTCTTTTTGACTTTTCCGTTTCTCTTTGCAACTTCATAATAGACAGAAATACCGCTATCATCCGTAATATTGCACTCGAGTTCCTGACCGTTCATCAGTAAGATTTTATCTTGACTGAACAACGCAAATTGCAGGAAAAGAAAACAGCTAATAGTTGCAAATCGAATCATACGAGGATGTGTTTTTTCAAAGTTAGAATGTCGGGCTTTAAACCCTTTGCCATTCCAAGTGTTTGTTTATAACTTCAAGAAATATAGCCTGTCAAACCTATGTATATTTACCGTCTTATTTATCTCAGAAAACCCTCGATTAAATGAAAATCGGATCTTTTGCCTCAAGACACATTGGCCCAAGAGCTTCTCAAGTGTCAGACATGCTCAAAGCTACCGGAAATTCCAGTATTGAAGAGTTAATAGAAAAAACGATTCCCTCAGGCATCCGCATGAAGGAAGATTTGAAAATTTCTAAAGCCCTTACAGAGCAGGAATATCTGGAACATATTGGCTATATGGCTACTCAGAATGTTGTTTTCAGAAATTTTATCGGATTGGGATATTATCCCACTGTAGTTCCGTCGGTTGTGCTGAGAAATGTACTTGAGAATCCTGGCTGGTA
>CAZKMC010000039.1:9626-14456 GCA_964553485.1 uncultured Comamonadaceae bacterium | reverse complement strand
CCTCTATCTCCTCTATCTCCTCTATCACGTCTTTCGCCTCTTTCGCCTCTTTCGCGTCTATCTCCGCGTTCTCCGCGTTCTCCCTTTCCCCGACCCTCTGTATCTTCAAATGACCTTGAGCTCCTAGATTTCAAAAGGGGTTCAAATTCTCTGGCAATTAATCTTTCTATTAGATCTTCTTTTGAAACATCTTCTAAAAGGGTATGGGCATTTTGAAGTATATCTTTAGGGACCTTATTTGCTTTGGCCTCGAGTATACTTTCTATCCAACGCTGTGACTTTCTTTCAAGTGCTTCTGCTTCTCCTGGCAATTCAACAGGGTTGAATTTAACCTTGAGCATTTTTTCCAAAGTTGAAATCTTGCGTTTTTCGCTTTTTCCGATCATCACAAGTGAGATTCCCATCTTACCTGCTCTTGCTGTTCTACCACTACGGTGAGTGTAGTATTCAAGAGAATCTGGAAGATTAAAGTGGATCACGTGAGTCAAATCATCAACGTCGATACCTCTTGCTGCTACATCGGTAGCAATCAGGATTTGCAGTTGGTGGTCTCTAAATCGCTGCATTACAATGTCGCGTTGATTCTGAGAAAGATCCCCATGCAATGCATCGGCTCTGTAACTGGCTTTTACAATTTGCTTTGCTAGTTTTTGTGTCCCAGCTTTAGTTCTACAGAATACGATTCCTCGCATATCTTCCTGGGCATCTAGGATGCGGCAAAGGCCTTCGACCTTTTCAGAAATTGGAAGCATGACGTATTGGTGATCAATATTTTGATTGACTTCACCTCCTCTATCAACGGTTACTTCATGACGATCATCACGCATGTAATGCTTGACAATCCTCTTGATTTCAGCAGGCATTGTAGCTGAAAATAACCAAGTAGCCCTTTCTTTAGGAGCAGTTTTCAGAATACGGTCAATATCCTGTTTAAAGCCCATATTCAGCATTTCATCTGCTTCGTCCAATACCAGGTATTGAAGTTGAGATAAAGAGATTGCTTTTCTGTCGATTAGGTCAATCAATCGTCCGGGAGTAGCGATTACAACTTGCACTCGGCCTTTAAGGGCCTGGATTTGAGGACGAATGTTTGCACCACCGTACACAGCGAGAGTACGAATACCCTTCTTATAGGTAGCGAACTTCTCGAGCTGTAGAGCAATTTGTTGCCCCAACTCACGAGTTGGAGAAAGAATAAGTGCTTGTACATGATTAGCTTTTGGATCTACCAAGTCAAGCAAGGGGAGTCCAAAGGCCGCAGTTTTCCCAGTACCCGTTTGGGCTAATCCAATTAAATCCTTGCGTTCTTGAAGAAGGACGGGGATTGCTTTTTCCTGGATTTCTGTGGGATTGATGATGCCCATTTCGGGCAGGACTTTCAATAAAGCTGGAGAAAGTCCAAGTGATTCAAAAGATTTCAAAGGCTGAATAAAATGTGTGCAAAGGTAGTTCTTTTAGTTGGTCCAACATAGAAGTCAATTAATTAAGGCTCTAACACCCCCATTTTACCTTCCTGGTAATCCTTGATTGCGTCCATTAGCTCGCTTTGTTTGTTCATCACAAATGGGCCGTAAGAAGCTACAGGCTCTTGTATTGTGGCACCTTCAAGGATAAGTGCCTTTGTTTTTTTCGTTGCTTTGAGCTGAATCTTTGATTGTTTTATGTGCAATAAGATTGGTCCAGAAACGAGCTCCTCGCCTATTGATATTTCTCCATCTAAGAGGTAAATCAGTCTTTCTCTTCCTGAGGTTGACTCCCATTTCCACTCTTGATTGGCATTAAAAGTCCCCATTATTGCCAGAACATTCTCAGGATTTTGAATTGGCCCTTTCACGTTCTGCCAGTTTCCTGATACAAGATTCAGATTGTGGATTCCATTGGTTATTTCAGGCATATCTATTGCCGCAACTGGCATATATGCTGCAGCAGACAATTTTCTGCTTGCCGGGGCATTGATCCAAAGCTGAATAATTTCTAAGGTCCCTCCTTCTTGTATGAATTTCTTGTCTGGCCCTTCTGCATGTATAATGCCTGTGCCTGCCTGCATCCATTGAACACCTCCAGCGGAAACGGTTTGTTCATTCCCTAAAGAATCACGATGAAATACAGAGCCCTGAAAAACGAAAGTCACCGGATCGAAACCTCTATGCGGATGCGGTCCAATGTCCATTGGGTTCTGTCCTGGTTCCACCTCAAAAGGCCCAGCATGGTGCAGTAGCAAAAATGGCCCAATTTGTTGGATGGTTCCTTGAGGAATTGGCTGTCTTAGTTGAACATCGCCCATATTCACCATAGGTGACTTTACTTTTTGGAACATGTATATTACCGTTTTATAAGTTGTTTTATTCCTTCTGCAGAAGCACTCAATAGGGACTGAGAATCTCCAGCTCTAGCTATGACCCTCATACCTTGTAAATTGTTTAAAATCACCGTCGCTGTTGTATCAACATTTAGATCAGGATTAATGTCACCTTCGCTGATTCCTCGTTTAACCAAGCTTTTGAAAATTTGAAAAAGTTGACTAGTCCTATGATTCACCAAGGATGCACACTCTTTATTTGATAGAGATTCTAGAGATGTATTTACTAAGAAACAACCTTTTTTTTCCCAGTCATACTTGGCATCTTCGATGGCATTATTCAAAAGAAAATTGATTTTCTCGATTGCCGGAAGCTGTCTTTCTAATATCTGACTTTCCTTGGTTTGTTGTTCTTGAATATACCTATTCAAACAAAGCTGAAACAAGCTTTGTTTACTTCCAAACGCGGCATAGATACTTCCCCTTTTCAAAGCTAAGTGGTCTACCAAAGCTTGAATGCTGGTGCCATTATACCCAAGTTTCCAAAATAGGTTAGTTGCTTTGTCAACAACTAGCTCAGTGTTGAATTCGCGAGGTCTTGCCATATTTATTGACTAATCATTCAAATATACAAAATACTTGAAACGAGTATCTTATTGATGATTTATCTGTTGGGCACTGAAGCACTAATATCTATTGTGCTCCGTTCAATAAAAAACCCAAACCATGAAAAACCTGCAAGAATTTCTTCAAATGTGTTCGGGTGCAGACACCTCAACTTTGAAAAAAAGTCCTACTGACAGCGATAAATATGTCGGTATTGGAGGCGCTGTGCTCTTTACCGCAATATTGGCTGCATTGGCATCCGCCTATGCCCTATTTACTGTATTTGATTCCATTTGGCTTTCGTTGGTCTTTGGAGTTATTTGGGGTCTAATGATTTTTAATCTTGATCGATTTATTGTTTCCAGCATGAAACAGAGGGGGTCATTCTTTCGAGACCTTTGGGTGGCCTTGCCACGAATAGCTTTGGCGGTGATTATCGCATTGGTAATTGCTACGCCTTTAGAGCTCAAGTTATTTGAAAAGGAGATCAGTGCTGAGCTAATTACAATGGAGCAAGAAGTTATGGCTCAACAGGAAGAGGCATTAAGAAGCCGTTATACTGGAAATATTTCTGCTATTGATTCATCCTTAGCTGGTTTACAGGGTGAATTGCTAATAGCCAAACAGCATCGTGACTTTCTTGCGAAAGAAGCAGTGGCTGAAGCAGACGGAACTGGAGGGTCAGAAAGAAGAAACATGGGGCCTATCTACGCATTGAAAAAAGCCGAGGCATTAAAAGCTGAAAGTGAATTTCAACAAAAGGCTCTTCTTGTGAATGGACAAATTGCTGGCTTGTCTGAACAGAAAGGTGATTTAGAGTCAAGGATGAATGCTGAAATGGTGGCCATAGAACGAACACCATATAATGGGATGGCAGCGCGCATGGCTGCATTGGACCGAATAGGTGAAGCGCATGCTCCGATAGCTGCCGCGCACATTTTTATCTTCTTATTGTTTCTGATGATTGAGACAGCCCCTATTCTTGCCAAGCTCATTTCATACAGAGGTCCTTATGACTATCACCTAAACAAGCATGAACACTTAGTAGAGCTATATCATAGGGAAGTAACTCAAATGGCTTCTCATGATACGGAAGAGAAGTTGAAGTATTATACCCAGGTGGGAACGGCAAGGGTTAACGCAAGGATTAAGGAGGAGAGAGCTAAAATTGATCATGAGTTGAAATCTACCATTGAAGCTATCCAACGAAGGGGTGGTGATTATCAATGGGATTCAGAAAAACAATAAGCAAAAAAAAAGGCCGGTATATCCGGCCTTTTTTTTTGAATAATCTTTTCAATTAGAATTGCTTTACAAGCTTAGTAGTTGAGCTATAAGAGCCAACCGTCAAAGTCATAAAATAGAATCCATCAGAAGCATTGCTTAAATCAACAAGCTCAGTGAATTGACCAGTTGATTGGTTCAATTCTCTGTTTACAAGAATGCGACCTTGAACATCTGAAATTCTGATTGCCACTTTCTGACCGTTAAGTCCAGCAATGTTCACAAAGAACTGTCCGTTGCTTGGGTTTGGAGATACTGAAACTAAAACCTGAGAATCTAGTTCTCCGATTCCAACAGTTACCTCTACTCCACCGGCAACAACGTAAGTACATCCGTTTTCATCAGTTACAGTCAACTCATATGGACCAGCTTCAAGTCCTGTCAAGTCTTCATCAGAAGAAGTGAAGCCATTTGGTCCTGTCCAATTGTAATCAAGAGTACCTGTTCCTCCAGTTACTGTGATAGAAATAGAACCATCAGAACCAGATGACGCTACAACTTCGTCTACCGAAACATCAAGTGCGTCTGGCTCAACAATATCTGCAGATCCTTCAGCGACACAACCGTTTGCATCAGTGATAGTAATTGCATAATTGCCTGCACCAAGTCCACCAAATACATTGTCGTTGGACATAGTGCCA
>CAZKMC010000039.1:5862-9616 GCA_964553485.1 uncultured Comamonadaceae bacterium | reverse complement strand
TCGATTTGGTACATATAAGTGGCAGTACCACCATCTGCAGTTACAACCATAGAACCATCACCTTCACCATTACATGAAATGTCGGTTGTCTCTGAGGAAGCAGTTAATTCAGCTGGTTCAACAACTGTTAATACCAATTCTTCAACACAGCCTTCATCGTCCATAGCGACTACCGTATATTCCATAGCCATCAAATCCATCCATGAAGCTACCAAATCGAATTCTCCTCCATCAAAGCTGAACATAAATCCACCATTTCCACCGGTAGCACCAACAGAAATACTTCCATCAGTATCTCCAAAACAAGAAACACTCATTACCGTTTCATTCATCACAATGGCCATAGGAGCTTGAATTGTGACTGTTGAATTTGACAAATCAACACATCCATTTGCATCTTGCCCATAGAGCGTGTATGTTCCAGGTGCTACGGTGTTGAAAACAGCGCCTGTTTGATAGTTTATACCATCAATAGAGAAAGTCAATCCTCCAGTTCCACCGATACCAGTTCCCACTATGGTTCCATCCATTGAGTCTGAACAAGAAGTACCAGCTGAACCTGTGATGCTCACTTGAACAGCAGTTGGTTGAGTGATATTTATAGAAGTCGAGTTTGAAGTACAACCATTTTCGTCAGTTACAAACACCTGATATGAACCAGGAGTTAAACCTTCGAAATTCATTTCAGTCAGTGGATCTGTCATGCCTGCATTCAAAGAGAAAGTGTAAGCTCCAGTTCCGCCAGAAGTAGTTCCGCCAATGACAGCATTACCTGCGCCATTACATGGAATTCCGGAAACCAAAGCAATAGTAACAACGATTGGGTCTGGTTCAGGAACATCAAACTCAAGGAATGCTTGACATCCTTCTGAATCAGTTGCAAGAATGGTGTGAGTTCCGCCAGAAAGATTATTGAAAGTACTAACTGCAACTGTGTTTCCACCATCCAATTGGAAGAAAGAACCACCTTGTTGTCCTGAAGAAACAACTGTAATAGAAGCTGTGTTTTGACCTGGGCAAGCCGGCATTGCGTTCACCACGATTTCGTCAATTGAAATGTTACAAGGAAACTCACAAGTTCCATCATCCGTGTTAGCGGCTGGATCATAGTTGGTAGCTTCTGGATCGATGCAGCCGAAAATAGTTCCTGCCACAGAAGAAAAAGGTGAACCAACGGCGACCACAGCATCATTTTGGATACCATTTACAAAAACTTGAACATTCAAGAATCCAGACATATCGCCATCAGTTGTGAATTGACCTAGCAATACTTTTAAGTCAGCTCCTGCATAGCCATTAACCGCAGTAACAATGTTTCCAAAAGTTGTAAACCAAGAGCCTCCGATTGCACCATTGATAATGATGTCTCCACCATCTTCAAAAATAGTAACCCAAGGTTCTCCGCCAGTTTGAAGAGCATTAATATCGTTTCCTGGATCTACGCTGTTTTCACGGCCAATTGTAACCCAGCTATCGTAGGCCACTTCGGGAAAGGAAATTATTACGGCAGGATTGATGGAAGGGCCTGTTGCTCCTCCAAAATCAGATTGCCAAAAAGAAGTGGTTGTAACTACTTCAAGTGGTTCTCCAGCCAATCCGTAGACAGCTGAACAGAAGTCGTTTTCATTAGTGAAGTTTCCCCAGATACGGTAGGTTGTATAACCTGTTAAGTCTGTTGTACCCACCATTCCGGTGTGTTCAATAACTGTTTCTACTTCGAGCCCTGTTAACTGTGCGTTTACGCCAAGTCCAAGAGGGAAAATCATTAATAAGAGTAATAACCTTTTCATACGTTAAGATATAGGATGTCTAATTATTAAGGTGTAATTCCTGCCAAATATATATCTACCCTGATTGAATAGCAAGTTATGAAAGATCAATTTAGCAACAACACGGTGAGGATAACACAAAAAACGCCCCTGCTTACGTACAGAGGCGCTCATTAAGTTTCAAGACATTGGAATTATTTCTTCACCACTTTAGAAGTCGTAGTTCCAAAGATCGTATTGACAGACAGTGTGTAAATGCCAGTAGACAAATTGCTTACAGGGATTTGAATTGTTTGTGTTCCACTATTCGTGAATGAGTTGGACCAAACAACTTTTCCAAGTACATCGATCAAAATGATATTGTTTACGTTCTGCATTGTTGAAATGCTAACATTTAAAATTTCGTTAGTTGGATTTGGGTAAACAGAAAGACCAATTTCATCATTGATTTCGTCTACATTGATTCCACAATCCGCACAGCTATTGTAGCAAACCATGTCTAAATCTTCAGTTACTCCAGAGCGAACATGTACACGATTAAATCCACCAACACCGTTTGAAACTCCGCAACCGTTTGTTGCAAAATCATAGTTCTCTTCAACTGTAGAGTCAATTGTTCCATCAGGATATGGATCTCCATTTGTAAACTTGTATTGAATCTCAGCACCACCTGATACCAAAACTACAGCTTCATAAACTCCATCAGAATCATCATCAGTCAATTGAACGGCTCCTGCTTGCCACTGTGGGATAGTAAAAGCACCGATTAACCAAACTCCGTCTGCATCTACAGTCTCATCTGCCATATTCACTCTGAAAGTGATGTCAGCTGGATATGGATCTTCAACGCAATCCGCACCGCATTGATTGTAGCAATAGGTTTCTGTGGTTGGGTCTTCTCCAACAACAACTGTTCTGTTACCATCAACATTACATTCAGCAGGAACGCTTTCATTGTCATTATCATCACCTTCCCATGCATTTCCATTGACAAATTTATATGCATATGATCCAGGCGCTATTGCAAGAGTAACCTCATAAACACCATCTGTATCATCATCAGTCAATTCTGTTGTAGCTGGATCCCAGCCTTGGAAACTAAGAGCAACATGAACGCCATTAGGAGAAACAGTTTCAAGTGACATATCTACCTGAAAAGTCACTTCCGTAGGAGAGACACAAGAAGTACAAAGGTTATAGCAATACACATCAGTCACCATGTTTTCACCAGAGATGTCTAGGAGTCTGTTTCCTTCAATGTCACCACAATCCTCTGGTACAAACTCATTTGGATCATCCCATGAATTTCCATTTATGAATTTATAGACAACGGTTCCATCAGGTGTATTTGCAGGATCAAAGCTATAGATGACCTCATAGACCATTGTACCTTCAATCTGGCTGAGAAGAATTGACGATGGATCCCAACCACCTTGTACATTTCCAGCAACGTGAACTCCATTAGGACTAATTGCGGCCTCTTGAGACATGTCTACGCGGAAACGAACAGTGTTCATTCCACATGGAGCACAGCTTGCAAAGCACACTTCCATTGAAACATCCGAAGAAGTAACAAGGAATCTATTGCTGTTTCCCGCAACTTCTACTTGACAAGCGTCAGGTACATCTTCCTCAAAGGGCCAATCAAGTCCATTCAAAAATTTGAACTCAATGGTGTCCATTTCTGTTGTGAACGTGTGCTCATAAACACCGTCTAGGTCCACGTCGGTCATTGGAGTTGCAGCTGGATCCCAGCCTTGGAAGTTTCCTGCCACGTGTACGCCATCTACAGAAACTGTTTCGTTGTTCATGTCTACCATCAGAGTAACAGTAGATTGGGAATAACCACATAAGGCAAGCCCAATTGCAATTAAACTTGTGTAAAGATTCTTCATAATTAATTGTTTTGTTCAAAAAATAGGGTGTGTATTATTAACACTTTTGTAAAAGTATGTAAATTTTCAATTCAATTCATCCCGTTTAGC
>CAZKMC010000039.1:4934-5852 GCA_964553485.1 uncultured Comamonadaceae bacterium | reverse complement strand
TTTAGCATGTCGCAATCGATTAGTTTTCAACCTGCCACTCTTATTTCATTGAGTTTTTCGTTGCTTTTAGCATTTAGCTTTTCCGTGCTGAATTCACAGATTTCCATAGACCGTGTTTCACCTCCGCATTGGTGGACAGGATTTGAAAATGACACATTGGAATTAATCATCAAGGGGAAATATGTTGCTGCATGTGATTCTCGACTTAGTTATGAAGGCGTTGAATTGATTAATTCGGAACGTTTACAGAGTGATGATTATTTATTCCTCACACTTTTGGTGTCTGAAAATGCGCAGCCGGGGACAATAAAAATTGAGTTTTTAAAAAAGGGGGAGAAACGGGCATTAGCTGAGGTTCCATATGAATTAAGAGAACGAACTCTCCTCGGGCTACGCCCAGAAAAAGGCATTGAAGCACACGACTTGATGTATTTAATCATGCCAGATCGTTTTGCCAATGGAGATGCTACCAATGATGTGAATAAATCCATGAATGAGATTGAGTTGGACCGGGGACATATGTATAAAAGACATGGGGGTGATATTCAGGGAATCATTGATAGGCTGGATTATTTACAAGATTTAGGGGCGAGTACTTTGTGGCTTAATCCAGTGTTGGAAAATGATGAGCACAAGACTTCTTATCACGGCTATGCATGCACAGATGGGTATGAAATTGACCCTCGTTTTGGGACCAATGACTTGTACAAGTCATTGGTGGATTCCTTGCATGCCCGCGACATGAAAATAGTGATGGATGTGGTTTATAATCACTGGGGAGACCAACATTGGTTGATATTAGACCCTCCGGATTCAAGTTGGGTGAATCATTGGCCATCGTTTACCAAAACCAATTATAGAAGCACCACGCATATGGATCCATATGCCTCAGAATGGGACAAAAGAATCATGACTGAC
>CAZKMC010000039.1:4213-4924 GCA_964553485.1 uncultured Comamonadaceae bacterium | reverse complement strand
CATATGCCAGATTTGAATCAACGTTCTCCTAAGCTTGCTCGACATCTCATTCAACAAACAAAATGGTGGATTGAAGAATGGGGAATTGATGCTTTAAGAATTGACACCTATGCCTATCCAGACCAGCATTTTATGGCTTCTTTGTCTCGTGAGATGCTGATGGAATGGCCAGATGTTTTCCTGTTTGGCGAAACATGGGTACATGGAGTTCCTGTGCAGCAATGGTTCACTTCACAAGGTGTTGGGGCAAAGGAATTTGATTCTGAGTTACAGAGTGTAACTGACTTTCAATTGTACTTCGCCATGAAAAAAGGCCTGAATGAACCTTTTGGATGGACGGAAGGAGCGTCTAAGATCTATTATGCTTTGGCAAAGGACTGGGTTTATAAGGACCCAATGAAATTGGTGACTTTTGTGGACAACCATGACCTGAGTAGGTTTTACTCTGAAATAAAAGAAGACCCCAAGCTTTATCACATGGGGATTGCATTGATATTAACTACTAGAGGCATTCCTTGTTTGTATTATGGGACTGAGATTCGCATGAAGAATTTTGCCGACCCTGACGGTAAAGTAAGGCCTGATTTTCCAGGTGGTTGGCAAGGTGACGCTGTTGATAAGTTTAATCACACCGGAAGGACAGAAGCTGAGAATGAGACATTCTGGTTCATTCAAAATTACAGAACACTCTGAAAGTGGGAAAACGCAATC
>CAZKMC010000039.1:1986-4203 GCA_964553485.1 uncultured Comamonadaceae bacterium | reverse complement strand
TGGCCAATTTTCGTAGACAAAACCCAGATGTTTTTGATGGAAAGTTGATGCAGTTTGTCCCGGAAGATGGGCTCTACGTCTATTTTAGATATACTGACCAAAAGTGCTTAATGGTCTGCATGAACATGAGTTCAAAAGAACAAACTGTCGAATTTGAGAGATATCAGGAACGGATGCTTGGATTTGGAGAAAGTAGAAATATTCAAACAGGCAAGCAAACATCTCTGAATGAGCCTTTTAGTCTCCAGCCTAAAGAGACATTAATTCTTGAGCTAATTAACTAAGAAGTTTTTTCCAGGCTTCTGGAATAGCAATGGTCTTGTTGTTTTTATAATTAAAGCATACAAGGATACTCTTTCCATCTGTGCAAAGCTCCTCTCCTTCTTTCCCTTGTTTGGTTATCCTGTATTCCATGTGAAGGCTTTTGTTGCCTAGTTCTGAAATTCTTGTATGTATTTGAATTTTGTCTTTGGAGAAGATGGGGCGTTTGTAGTTTATCTCGTTTCGAGCGACGAGAATGCCATAATTTCCCCAATCCCACTCCCCTACTAATTGGCTGAAGAAATGAATTCTGGCCTCCTCAAAATAAGTGAGGTAAGTAGCATTGTTGACATGTCCCATGATGTCTATGTCTGAGAATCTGATTGTAGGCGTGTAGATGCTGTGTTTCATGAAGAGCAAAAATAACGCAATTCCTCCCTCTCAATGAGCAATGAAGTTAACTTTGCGAAAAATCTCCATATGGACAGGATTAAATCCATTTTCATCTTTCTTTATTGTAGTTATTTGGTTTATGGGCTTGTGACTTCTGTTGCCGGCTTCACTCAAAACACGGAAGCAGTTGGCTGGTATGCAGCAGTTTTAACTCATCTGGCAGGTATATTCTGGTTTGCTCATCTATACTTGACCAAACATCGCAATTCAAATATTCTCATTTTGGTAATGACGGTATTTAGTGGGATTGCATTTATGATTGCTTTTGGTCAGTTCAAGGTTGAAGGAACCGTTGGACCGGAGGTTGTTTGGCTTACAGGTGCGGCATTTGTTGGCTGGCTCATGTATACTTATTGGTATTCAAAAATGGGTAAGCTTAGCTTAAACCTAAAGCCAGGAGATCTCCTGCCTCAGATGAGTTTCACCCAAACTGATGGAAATGAATTGTTGGTAAACGACCTAGCCAATAAGAAGCTAATTGTATTTCACCGCGGGAATTGGTGTCCCTTCTGTGTTGCACAGCTTGAGGAGTTGAGTTCATCATTTGATAAACTGGATGTGCACCAAATTGATGTCGTTGCTGTGAGCCCGCAAGAGGACAAATTCAATGAGAGACTGTCTAAGAAATGGAATGTACCCTATTTTTTTGTGCGCGATGCTGGGCTGAGAGTCAGTAAGTCAATAGGACTGTCTCGAAAACATTCCTTACCGCTGGGGCTTCAAGTCTTCGGATATGATTCAGACCTAATAGCCCCAGCCAGTATATTGGTTGGGTCAGACAATAAGATTATCGCTGTCCATCAAAGCAGTGATTACAGAAAAAGACCAGATACCAGTTATTTCTTACGATATCTAAAATAACCTACTTACTCTCCTCTATTGATCACCACTTTTCTTGAGACAGTAGAGTGGTCTGAAGTCAATTGAAGGATGTAGATTCCATTTTCCAATCCGGATCTATCAAGAACCAATTGATTGCTGTTCATTTGAATCGATCTTACCACTTCACCATTTAATGCGTACAAGACCGCATGAGTGGATGTCCAATGTTCTGGGACTGCAATTGTGGTTGTTGTGTGAAAAGGCATCGGAGCAATCACAATCTCCTTATCAATTGCGTTAAATCCAATGTTATTTGCTGGAAGGACAGTAATGGTTCCAAATTGTGTGTTGCTATGGCTTCCTACCGTGCACTCATAATCATATACTCCGGGAATTGTAAATGTAAATTCAAAAGTATAAGGAGGATTTTGAGCGGGATAAGAGAAGCTTGTTGGATTGTTTGGAAATAGAGCTTGGGTGCCAATTATTGAATGGAATCCTTGAACATTGGTCCAACTTACAATGTCTCCCTCATTGATCGTAAGCTCCTGCGGATCATAATAAGGCAGAACGGCAGTGTCTGGCACTCCTCCAACTTCCACATTCCATGTGGTTTGTGCAGAAGCCATTAATGAAGAAGTAAGAATAATAATTAGAGTAAAGAATGATTTCATAGACCTG
>CAZKMC010000039.1:0-1976 GCA_964553485.1 uncultured Comamonadaceae bacterium | reverse complement strand
GTTCATTTGAATACCCATTAATTCTGGCTAAAATGGGATTGTCAACATCTGGAATCTCAAAATAAATTGCTCAAATCCCTTGATTGACGTGTATTTGGTGGCTGCTTTTACCGGGTTTATTAACATTGTGCCGTACTTTTCAACAAAATGACCTGTTTTTTGGGCAAACCCTTGTCTGTCGGGAGTTTTAGCCTATATATTTGTCCCGATTCAACAATTGTCTAATCAACCTAAAACGTTTTAAAATGAACAAAGCAGAATTGGTAGAAGCAATGGCAGAATCAGCTGGACTTTCGAAAGCTGATGCCAAAAGAGCATTGGATGCATTTATTGATACTACATCCAAAGCATTGAAAAAAGGTGACCGCGTAGCACTTGTAGGTTTCGGATCATTTTCCGTAACTGAGCGTTCTGCACGTAAAGGCCGTAACCCACAAACTGGGAAAGAAATCACTATCAAAGCTAAGAAAGTGGTTAAGTTTAAGCCAGGAGCAGATCTTTCTAGCCGTGTGAAGTAATTCACCCAGAACTTTTTGCAAAAGTCTCCTTCGGGAGACTTTTTTTTTGCTCATTCCTCGGGAGACTTTTTTTTTGCTCATTCCTCGGGAGACTTTTTTTTTGCTCATTTACCGGGAGACATATTTTTGCTCATTTATCGGGAGACATATTTTTTGCTCATTTACAAAGAGATTTTTTGCCTATTCGTACATTATTGGCATCATTAACCAATCGGCATGGAGAAGCTATATGATTACTTACGTGAGTTTTTAACTCCCGAAAGACAGGTATTATTTGACCGAATGGTTGAAGAACGTACCAAACACATAGCAGTTGTAGTTGAAGACATTTACCAACCACACAATGCAAGCGCTGTATTAAGAAGTTGTGATTGCTTTGGAGTTCAGGATGTTCACGTCATAGAGAATCGGAATATATACGAGCTGAATAAAAGGGTTAGTATGGGTTCCAATAAATGGCTCACGATGCATTACCACAATCAAGAAACGAATAACACCGCAGCCTGTTTAAAGGAGCTGAAGTCAAAAGGCTACAAAATAATTGCCACTACCCCCCATGAAAATAGCTCCATGATTCAGGATCTTGATATTTCAGAACCAATCGCATTAGTCTTTGGAACAGAGATGGAGGGGGTATCAGAAGAAGTCAGACAACATGCAGATGGATTTGTAAAAATACCCATGTACGGGTTTACAGAGAGCTTCAACATATCTGTAGCCGCGGCTATTAGTCTGTATGAATTATGTCACAGACTTCGCCTAGAAGTAGACAACTGGAAGTTGACAGAAGACGAAAAAAAAGCAGTGAAATTGGGTTGGGCCAAGAAGTCGATCAAAAACTGTGAAATGATCATTAAGCGCTTTGAATCAGAAAATGAATGACTTCACTCTCTATTTCATATAAATCGCTTCTACGTGTGATGCTTCCACTGAGCCTTGGTGCGTTTGTGGAATTCCTCATCATTATTACAGATAATTATTTTCTTTCTCAAGTATCCGCTGATGCCCTAAACGGGGCTGGAACATCTGCCATGATGTACATCACTGCCACCATGGTGGGTATGGGACTTTCAAATGGCAGCCAAATTTTGATGGCCAGAAGGTTTGGAGCGGGCGACAAAATTGGCGTGGGCTATCTTTTCGCCAACGGCGTTATCCTAATGCTCATTACGGCCACCACCATGTATGTGGTTTTGGAATTGATTACTCACTTTTGGCTCCCATCCTGGTTAAGAAGTGAGTCTTTGCTTGTGGTGATGCAAGAATTTCTGGACATCCGAGTTTATGGGCTATTCTTCTATCTCACTACCATGATGTTCATGGCTTTTCATACAGGAATAGCTCAAACCCGTATTCTTTTTGCCACTGCCCTTCTGACTGCTGGAATCAATATATTCCTTGATTACATGCTGATTTTTGGAAATTTTGGTTTCGATAGAATGGAGCATATCGGAGCAG
>CAZKMC010000038.1:5334-14599 GCA_964553485.1 uncultured Comamonadaceae bacterium | reverse complement strand
TTATAAGATGCCCCCGCCAATAATTCAGATGAGGATGAAGATAATGGCCAGGACCAATAGAATGTGAATGAAATTTCCGACAGCTGCCCCGAATCCCATGTATCCGATGAGCCATCCAATAATTAATACTCTGTCGATAATCCAAAGTAAACTTCTCATAGTATAGATTTTTAGGGGTTGACTTTCGCTATTCAATGGCCGTTCCGCAAGCACCAAAACACCCAAAACCTTTAATCCTAAAGGGGATTCGCAATTTCTAAATCTTGTCATGCTATCACAAAATTGTAGAATTCATTACCCCACTTAGGGATATTTCTCTACGTAGGAGTTGCTCGAAGTAAATTATCTTTGAACCTGCATTTCGAATAAATGTTATTCCAACAAGTTCCGATACATGAAAGGCAACACATCCTCCTCAAAAACACTGAAGCCCTTGCCAACCGACACATGGCCTTTTGATTTTCCACATCCATTTATCATTAGTGGGCCTTGCAGCGCTGAATCGGAAGAACAAGTGGTTCAGACGGCCATTGAGCTTGCTAAATCAGGAAGGGTACATCTCTTGCGCGCCGGAATTTGGAAACCCCGCACCAGACCGAATTCATTCGAGGGAATTGGCGAACCTGCCTTGGAGTGGCTCATGAATGCGAAAGAAGAAAGTGGTCTGCCTGTGTGCACTGAAGTGGCCAATGCCTTTCACGTAGAGAAATGCCTGGAGGCAGGAGTGGATGTTTTGTGGATAGGTGCAAGAACCACGGTTAATCCATTTTCTGTGCAAGAGATTGCAGATTCTTTGAGAGGTGTTGACATACCTGTCATGGTCAAAAACCCCATCAATCCAGATTTACAACTTTGGATTGGAGCATTGGAAAGGCTACAGCTATCTGGAATCAATAAACTCGCTGCTATACATCGAGGGTTTTCTAGTTACAGCGAAAAGAAATACCGGAACCAACCCATGTGGGAAATTCCAATCGCCTTGATGACCCAACATCCAAATCTCCCTGTGATCTGCGACCCAAGCCATATTGCTGGCAAAAGGGAGTTGCTTTTTGAAGTAGCTCAACGCGCCATGGACATGGGCATGCACGGCTTGATGATTGAAAGCCACCCCAATCCAGACAAAGCCCTAAGCGATAGAGCCCAACAAGTAAAACCACCCGCTTTGATCGAATTGCTTGACCAGATTTGCATTCGGAATGGAGATGAACTGCCAGAAGCTGGTCTAGGAGAATTGCAATTGCTTAGGGAACATATTGACCACATCGATCATGAAATTCTAAGACTTTTTGGTCAACGGATGGAAGCCGCCAAACAAATTGGAGAGTTCAAAAAGGAAAACAACATGATGGTTTTGCAGCTTTCAAGGTGGAAAGAAATTGTTCAGTCAAGAACCACCTGGGCCCAGGACTTTGAATTGAGCGATAACTTTATGGAGAAGTACCTGGAGCAACTCCACAAAGAAAGCATCCGTGTCCAGACCAGAGTCATGAATGATCATGCTGAAAACAGTACCGATGAAGTCTTGTGGTGAGGTATTTCCGACAAAGTTGTAGGAAAGTGTAGCCCTATTTCAATTTCGAAGTATATATACTCGGAAAATGTCAACTTCCACCCCGAAATATTTTAACTCAATTGCTCACACAGCATGAGGTAAAGACTTAGGTTATTCAAAAAAGGTTTCTTAGCGGAGAGACCTTTTTTTTATGTCATAATTCTTGAATCTAAATACGAAACCCTAGTTGTTCGTATGAGATTTCACAAACATGTGGATCCAAATTGACCTCGACAAGCGATAGATCAAAGGTAAAAGCAGAAGCAGAGTGACAACCCCTATCGATAGAAAAAACATGGGTTCATCAAAGACTCCCTCAAATTCAATAAGTCCAATCAGGTCAAAAAACAGCAAGGCAACAATTACTGCAACCCACAATGCAACACTGAGCCCGTAGCTCACATAAGCCGCTCCAAAATAAAAGCCTGGCTCTCTCGTAAAACTTTCGCCACAGTTAGGACAACTCTTCCGCATTTCTGCAATGCTCCCCGGTTTATAGGGATTGGGGTCCACAAAAAGTGTCCCGTCATGGCATTGGGGACAGCGCATTTTAAGAATGGAGAACAATCGATGGTCTTTGATTGACATGCGCAAAAGTACCCCATTTGCCATTGAATTTTGGTATCTTTTGATACTTGTTATTGGGTTCCATTCACATTTTTTGGGTGTTTCGAAAACTACGGACTGTAACATATTCAAAGTCGGTTCGTCCTCCTTATGAAGCTCCGGAAAAGCTTCTCAAACTCAACAACAATTATTTAACACGATTCGACCATGAAGAAAATAACATTAGCCCTCCTCCTGCTTATCTCAGTGGGATTTGTCCAGGCCCAAAACAATGCCATCAACACGTATTTCTCAAATTATGCGGAGGATGAGGCATTTAGCAAAATCACCATCACTGGAAAAATGTTCGAAATGATGAACCACATAGAAGTGGAGAATCAGGAAGAAGAAGATCTGAAAGAAGCCCTTTCGAAGATTGAAGGAATTGGGATTTTGATCAACGAAAAAATGTCCAATTCAAAAGCTGTTTATAAGCAAGCAATCGGCAAAGTAGGAAACCGATTTGAGACTCTTATGACAGTGCAAGATGATGACGCAGACGTAGAATTCATGATTGACGAAAATAATGGAATCATTGACGAGTTGCTCATTATTGTGGGTTCAGACAGCTCATTTGTGATCGTAGACATCTGGGGTGAGATCGATCTTTCTACCATCAGAACCCTCACTGAAAAAATGGACTTGACGGGCATGGAGCATTATAATGAAAAAGATGCGGCAGCTATTCAGTACATCAGCATGTATCCAAATCCAATTCGTCAGGGAAAAAATCCTAGTCTTAAGATTCCGGAAAATTTCAAAGGAAGCACTTTGCGAGTTCATGACCTGAAAGGAAAACAACTCCAAGAGCGTGTTTTGAATGATCTCAATACAGAAGTGCAGCTCGGAAATATGCCCGTAGGAAGTTACGTAGTGACTATCTGGAAAGGAAATATCAAAGCCTTCAATGAAACGGTAGTTGTAGTCAAATAGACAACTTTACTCCATGAAAAAAGCCGGCATCGACCGGCTTTTTTAATTTCTATAAACACGAAGACCGGTTTTGCGGACCGGTCTCAAAATTTTGCTTGCTCGCATTTTGCTTAATGTAACCTACTCGTTACACCCACATTTACGGTAGCTATTTAAAAAGGTTACTTTTTGAATGATTTTTTCTGGCGTTCGCCGAGGAGAGGGCGTTCTATGGGTTATGGGTAAATTTTTATGGGTTATGAGTTATGGCTATTTGTTTCGACCGCTGGCGCGAGTCTGTGACTCATGTCTAGCTCACACACACTCAAACTCCACACTCACAACTCAAAACTCCAACCTAATGCCTCCTGCCTGAATACGACATGGTCTCACCCTTTCCAATGCCGTAACTCACACCAAGCGTTATAAAACGACCTCTTTGCCCCCAGCTGTACAGATAGAAATTGGATTGATCAATGATGCTTTCTTGTATTCTGGATTTGAAGACATCCCTTACTCCGAGGTTGACCACCATTTTGCCTTTCATGAGCTTTTTACGCGCGCCGAAATCCATGGATACTTGGTCTGATACTTCGCTCTGTACGGTTTGATATCCTGATCGATAGCTTCCAGTGACTTCCACTTCAAAGTTCCTTGGTAGTTTGAACTTTGAGGTTAAACGTCCGCCCCATTGCTCTCCTTGAAAATCAAAATTCCGAGATTGAAATTCTCCTTTCCTTGTGAAAAAGTTGATGTTCACATCTCCATTGATGGTGATCTTTTTGCTGAGTTGGTACTTTCCATTCAGTTCAAACCCAGTAGTACCGTTGGTTCCAATATTCTGTGGTGTGGTGGTATTCACGTTATTTTCAAAAAACGACACCCGTTCCACTACATCTGTGGTATATCGATAATATACACTTGCATTCAATGAGGCCTTTTCTAGCAAGTAGATACTGGTGATTTCATAGCTATCAGTAAACTCCGGTTGCAAATTTGGATTTCCAGTGCGGATGTTGAAATTGTCTGTGATATTGAAAAATGGATTCAAGTCCCACAAACGTGGACGAGAAATCCTTCTGGAATAGCCCGCCTGAAAAGACAGCTGATCAGAAGTCTTAAAGGATGTATGGAAACTGGGAAACAAGTTGGTGTAATTCTGAACATTCTCTTCATTGGTCGTTTCCAAGAGTGTATGCAGGTCCGTATTCTCCACACGTAAGCCTAATTTCACTCCAAAACTCTTCTTTTCATAAGAGCCTGTCCCATAAATACCCAACACTTTTTGATCGTAATTGAAGTCATTGGTTAACGAGGCGTTCACCACATATTCGTTATCAATAAAGTCGCGTACAGCGTAGTTATTCCCTACGTCGTTCAGCTCATATTGTCCTCCAACCTCCATGGTCACTTCTTCCGAGAATGGCTTGGTGTAATCCAATTTGAAAGTATAGTCTGTTCTTTGGAACTTGGTATTTGTCAATTGATTCTGACTCACAGATAGTCCAGATACTTCAGTATTGGTGAACACCGATGACTGGTCCTTTCCAAAGAAACCACCCAAGGCGCTCATCAACAAGGTATGGTCTTCATTGCCCTTGAATTGCTTTTTGTAATTGAGGTCAAATTGCCATTTTGGATTGGTCGCTTCTGTGTCTTCAATTCGATACCACTCCGATGCGTAGGAGTCATTCTGATCAAGGAGGGCAAAATCAGTTCTGGAGGGACTATCCTCAATTTCATAGGCAAAGTTTCCAGACAAGGTAATCGTGTTGTTCTTGTTGATGTGATAATCAGCACCCAGCGTAACGTTGTAAAACTGTTCGTTGCGAAAAGACTCGTTTGTGCTTTGAATCGTTGTATCTGTGGTTCTGTTCAGATTGATCGATTTGTTATATCTCGGCAGGGATCTGTAGCCCGCTCCCATTTGGGTAAACAAATTGAACTTTTGAGTTCTTCTATTTAGACTCAATCCAAAACTATGGTTGTCTGGAATTCCGGTATTGATCGAAATCGACCCATTCAAACCTTGTTTTTCTTCTTTTTTAAGGACAATATTCAGGATGCCAGATGTCCCCGAAGCATCATACTTTGCTGAAGGATTGGTAATGACCTCAATGCTTTCAATCATGTCTGCGGTGATCGTCCCCAATGCATTGGCGGGATCATCAGAAAGTACGGAGGGTTTACCATCTATGAGAATCTGAACTCCCGTGCTGCCTCTCAGGCTGATTTGACCTTCGATATTGACGGTTACCGAAGGCACGTTGTTCAACACTTCCAAAGCGCTTGCACCTGATGAACTTAAATCGCTGCCCACATTAAATACCCGCTTATCTAGTTGAAAGGTTGTCCTTGAAGCTTCTTCTTCAATCACTGCTTCATCAAGCAATGCGCTGCCCTGTTGGAGTAAAATTTCACCAACATCAATTCTTCCATCTACTGCAATGAGATTGGAAATTGAATCGGTTCTATAACCAATGAAACTAACAACAAGGTAGACCTCAGCATCTTGCACCCTTACACTAAATGTTCCGTTGTCCAAGGTTGACGTTCCAGACAAGACTTTCGAAGTTTGTTTTTGATGCACAACGACTGTTGCGTATGGAACCGGCTGCCCGCTTTGCTGATCCAATACTTTTCCAACAACCACAATATTCGGACGTTGAGCAAATGACCTTTTCGGAAATAAGCCCCAAATAATCAACAACAATGCACAAAAAACGGTGCTTTTCAATTTAAAAGAAAAGGTCATGAATCTTAGGGACTTAAATTCATTCAAATTGAATGAAAAAAGAAATTGGTTGAATAGACTGCAAAAATAACAATTGGTTTAATCGAATTGTTGCATTTCAACAAGTTTTCTATAAACGCCATTCAGTGCAATGAGGCTCGCGTGGTCGCCTTGTTCAATGAGTTGGCCGTTCTCCACAACCAAAATCTGATCTGCATTTTGAATGGTGCTTAGCCTATGCGCAATCACAAGAGATGTGCGGTTCTGCATGAGATTTTCTATGGCCTTCTGAACCAACTGTTCACTTTCAGTATCCAGCGCAGAAGTGGCCTCGTCCAGAATAAGAATAGGTGGGTTTTTATAAATGGCCCTAGCAATACTCAAACGCTGTTTTTGCCCCCCGGAAAGTTTGTTTCCTCCATCTCCCACGTTGAATTCATAGGCACCTGGAAGGTCCTTAATAAACTCTTCGGCATTGGCAATTTGAGCTGCCTGAACCACTTCTGCCATTTCCTGATGCAAGCCCAATGTGATGTTGTTCTTGACGCTATCATTGAACAGAATACTGTCTTGAGAAACGATACCCATGTGCGAGCGGACATCATGTAATTTGTACTGAGTCAAGGGTTTTCCATCAATCAGAATCTCACCACCGGTTACATCATAAAAACGCGCTAGCAAATTTGCAAGAGTGGATTTACCTCCCCCAGACGGCCCCACCACCGCAACTGTTTGACCTTTCTTTATTGTAAAACTCAAGCCTTTGATTACCTCATCTTGAGCATAAGCGAAACGCACATTTTTGAACTCGATATCCTGCTCAAATGAGGTAAGAGCTAGCGCGTTAGGAGCATCTTCAATTTTGTTTTCTGCTTCTAAAATTTCGTTGATACGCTCAATTGATGCACCACCCTTGTTGATCTTGAAAATCGCATCTGAAAATGACTTTGCGGGAGCAATGATTTGAGAAAACACTACCAAATAACCAATGAACAAATCTCCTCCCATAGCATTCTCTTCTCCCAATACTAGCTGTCCACCAAAGTACAAGAGAATCGCAATGACCGTTAACGAAATAAATTCACTCATAGGTGAGCTCAGATATTCTCGTTTGTACAATTTCCGCATCAGATGAAAATACCCTTCATTGACATCATCAAACCTCTTTTGAAATTGCCTTTCAGCATTGAATGCTTTCACGATTCGAATGCCGCTCAAAGTTTCTTCAATTACCGAAATTAAATTCCCCAATTGAACCTTTCCTCTTTTTGCAGCGTTCTTAAGGCTCTTGGCAATCCTGCTGATCAAGAATCCACTCAACGGCAAAAAGACCAAGGCGAAAATGGTTAGTTCCCAGCTAATTAGAAACAAAGTAACCAATGAAAGGGTGATCATGATTGGCGACTTGAACAACACTTCCACTGTACCAATCACAGAAAACTCGATCTCCATCAAGTCATTGGTCATTCTGGAAATCACATCACCCTTGCGTTCATTCGAAAAATAGGACAAAGGCAACTTCAAAATCTTATCATTGAGCTGCTTTCGTAAATCACGGGCTACTCCAGTGCGAATGGTAGCGATGCTGAAAAGAGCCAAATAATTGACAATATTCTTAAGCAAGGCCAAAACTACGATGCCGGTGCACATCCAAAGCAAAGCACTTGTTGCTCCTTCTTTTATGATGTATTGATCCAATTGATACCCGAAATACTGGTACCAATATTCACCTCCACTTAATGTCTCTCTAACTGGAGCTTGACTCTGCCTATCTTGAGAAAAAAGGATACGTAAGAAGGGAACCACACTCAAAAATGTGAACAGCGAAAGCACGGCGTTCAACAAATTGAAGAACAGATTTCCATATAAGTTCCATTTGTAATTAAGAACCAGCTTGAATATGTCCCAAAACTTCTTCAAGTGTGCAAGTTAAACGGATTCATCTCAGATTCCGGTATAATTAGATGGGGTGATTGCTCTTAGTTCACTTTTCACGTCTTCTGACACGTTCAATGTCTCAATGAATTTTGCAATGGTGGTCTCGTTGATTCCTTCGTTGGTGCGAGTCAATGCCTTGAGTGCTTCGTATGGTTCCGGATATGACTCGCGGCGTAAAATTGTCTGAATAGCTTCTGCAACAACTGCCCAGTTTGCTTCTAGATCTGCCGCAAATGCTTCCTTATTCAACAAGAGTTTACTGAGTCCTTTTTCCAAAGAGTTGAGCGCAATGATTCCATGTGCGAACGGCATCCCGATATTCCTTAATACTGTGCTGTCTGTCAAATCTCGTTGTAGTCTCGAAACAGGCAACTTGGCTGCAAAATGCTCCAACAAGGCATTGGCAACACCAAGATTTCCTTCGCTGTTCTCAAAATCAATAGGATTCACTTTGTGCGGCATGGCGGAAGACCCTACTTCTCCCTCTTTGATTATCTGTTTGAAGTACTCCATTGAAATGTAAGTCCATACATCTCGGTTGAGGTCAAGAAGAATGGTGTGGATCCGTTTCAGCCCATCGCACATGGCGGCCAAATGATCGTAGTGCTCAATTTGTGTGGTGGGGTGTGAACGGTGCAATCCCAATTGTTGATTCACGAAGCTGTCGCCAAAAGCTTTCCAGTCCATGTGAGGAAAGGCCACGTGATGGGCATTGAAATTTCCTGTTGCTCCCCCGAATTTTGCGGCGAAGGGCACTTGTTTCAACAACGCAAATTGTGCGTCCAGTCTGGAAACAAAAACCTCCAATTCCTTGCCCAATCTGGTGGGAGAAGCTGGTTGTCCGTGGGTACGAGCTAACATAGGAATGTCAGCCCATTCCTCGGCTTTAGCCCTCAAAAGATCTCTCAAACGATTCAAAGCAGGCCAATAAACTTGCTCCAAGGCCTCTTTCAGCGACAATGGAATAGCGGTGTTATTGATGTCTTGGGAAGTCAAACCGAAGTGGATGAACTCCTTATATTTTTCCAAACCAAGCTTGTCGAAAGAGGCCTTGACAAAATATTCTACCGCCTTGACATCGTGATTGGTAATTTGCTCGGTAGACTTGATCGTATTTGCGTCCTCTTCAGAAAATTCTATGTAGAGCTTCCTGAGTGCATCTGTTTTGCTCACATCGAAATCTGCCAATTGGGGAATTCCGGATTTGTGAAGTGCCAAGAAATACTCAACCTCGACTTGCACGCGGTAACGGATGAGTCCAAATTCAGAAAAATAAGGGGCCAGATTAAGCGTATGGCGGCGATAACGTCCATCTACTGGAGATATGGCTGAAAGTTCATTCAAATTCATGGGCTTCTATCAAGCAGCAAAGATAGTTGAGGGGGCTTGGATATGCGAATCAATTGCCGAGAATTGCGCATTTGGCTATCTGATAGTGACATTGAATGTGTAATTTTCGACCTGATAGACCAAAAAGCAATGAAAATACACCCACTTGTAACCGGGAGATTCAAATTAGA
>CAZKMC010000038.1:3707-5324 GCA_964553485.1 uncultured Comamonadaceae bacterium | reverse complement strand
GCCATGTTTGGTGTGGTTCCGAAATCGATTTGGCAACGGACCAACCCTGCAGATGAAAAAAACATGTGCTCCTGGGCCATGCGTTCCATGTTGATAGAAGACGGGAACCGGCTTATGCTGGTGGATTGTGGGCTTGGAAATAAGCAAAGTGAAAAGTTCTATAGCTACTACTTTCTGCATGGAGATGACACACTTGACAGCTCCCTGAAAGCCCTAGGTTATCATCGCAACGACATCACCGATGTGTTCTTGACTCACCTCCATTTTGACCATTGCGGTGGAGCAATCGAAAGAAGTGAATCAGGAATTTTGTTGCCGGCATTTACCAATGCGAAATTCTGGAGCACTGAGCGTCACTGGAAATGGGCCACAGAGCCCAACCCACGAGAGAAGGCCTCCTTTTTGAGTGAAAACATCCTACCTATTGAGGAAAGCGGCCAATTGAATTTTGTAGCTCGTGAAGGGAATTTGACCCTTGATGTGTTTCCGAAGATCGACATCTTTTTTGCAGATGGCCACACGGATAGTCAGATGATTCCACTCATTAAGTACAAGGGCAAGACGATTGCTTACATGGCAGATTTGTTGCCAAGTGCCGGACATATCCCCTTGGCCTATGTGATGGGTTATGATACCCGTCCTTTGTTAACTCTGGATGAAAAAGCAGCTTTTATGAACCGTGCTGCAGATGAAGAATTTATTTTGTTTTTAGAACATGACCCCATCAACGAATGCTGCACAGTAGAACACACAGAGAAAGGGATTCGGCTCAAGGAAGCATTTGCTTTCTCGGAGTTTTTTGGATCCTAGTCTTCTTTTTTGTTTCCGGAGCTCTACAACAAGGAACTGCACAGTCGGCTTCCTTGGTTGAGCCTTTCGAATTAGCACAACTGCAAGAACTGCAGAAAGGCATTTTGGTGGTGGTCATTGAGCGCACAGAACTTGATGGAATCGTTTTTGGAAGCAAACCAAAAGCATGGATGTCAAAGCAGATAGATGAAGACAACAATGCCATCATCAAAGCCTTTGGATCGGCTTATTCATTCTCCCAAGTGGCGTATTCCTTTTCAGACGCGCTTCCAGCGATCAAATCTGGAGAGCTGGATGGGAATCTGTTGGGGCCTGATCTCCAGCCATTTCCACCTACATTTTCAAAAGGGCGTATGTTGTTCATTGCTGAATTTCATGTAAGCCAAATCCCTTTGTGGACTGATATACGGCGCTATAAAAAAGATGAATTGATATGGAGCTATCCAAAAGGTATTGGCGGCGATGATGCGCTGCGTTTTGAAAAAATCAAAAACAAGTATCAATCTGATTTAAAAGTGATGTTGGAGGCAGACTCTGTGAAAGTAAAAGATGAATCTGGTATTTCACAATGGAGAAAACTGTCGGCGGGTGAAAAACAAGAACTAGAGCTGGAACTAGCTAAAATGAATCAAGTTGGATTTGTACCTGCGAATGGTGCCTTCCTATATGAGCAACTCAGATATAGTCCCAATTTTATTGAAGAAGGCGGACTATTGATCCAACGAAACGGAGATCAGATCATTCAAAAAAATCCCAAGAAAACGTATGTGGTGAATTTCCATCATTTCCAGCGAATTGATTGGCAGG
>CAZKMC010000038.1:1653-3697 GCA_964553485.1 uncultured Comamonadaceae bacterium | reverse complement strand
AAGTGGAATTGAATCTCTGAATCTAAAGTTGAACAAGCGCCTGGAATATCTCGACAAAAAAGTAAGTAGGAAGAGTTAAGTAGGTCTTAACTCTTTTGAGCGAGTATTGCTTTATTGATGCGCTTGATCAATCCTGGACCTTCATAGATATATCCAGTATAGAGTTGAACCAAGCTGGCCCCGGCAGCCAATTTCTCAAGTGCGTCTTGTTCTGAATGAATCCCCCCCACGCCTACAATAGGAAATGAGCCTCCTGACTTCTGCGACAAATACCGAATCACTTCTGTGCTTTTGTCCTTCACAGGCTTCCCACTCAATCCTCCCGCGCCAATGGCCTCCACCATACTTTTATCTGTGATCAAAGGCTCACGTGCTATAGTTGTATTGGTGGCAATGATTCCAGCTATTTTGGTTTCACCCACGATTTCGATGATGTCGTCCAGTTGATCATGAGTCAGATCTGGCGCAATTTTCAACAAGATGGGTTTCTGAACAGGTTTGGTTTGATTCAAGTTCATTAGTTCGCCCAACAATGCTTTCAATGGTTCTTTTTCCTGCAGCGCTCTTAAGTTGGGTGTGTTTGGGGAGCTTACATTGACCACAAAATAATCTACGTAGTCATACAGTTCCTCAAAACATGTCACATAATCTGAGAGCGCATTTTCATTGGGGGTCACTTTGTTCTTTCCGATGTTTCCGCCAATAATGATCTTTGTTTTTCTGTGGCTAAGCCTGATAGCAGCTGCCTCTACGCCCCCATTATTAAATCCCATTCTGTTGATGAGCGCCTCATCCTTTGGCAGTCTGAATAGCCTCGGCTTGGGATTTCCAGGTTGTGCTACTGGGGTTACGGTACCTATTTCCACAAAACCAAAACCGACATATTCAAGCTCATTGAAAAGTTTAGCATCCTTATCAAAACCAGCAGCTAGTCCCACGGGGTTTGGAAACTGAATGCCAAATACCTCCGTCTTCAAGCGTTCATCTTCTATGCAGAACCAATACTTAAAAAAGCCTTTGAATCCTGGAAGAGCCAAGGTCAATCGGAGCAATGTGAAAGTTGCGTGATGGATACGCTCTGGATTGAACAGGAAAAAGAATGGTTTAATCAACGCCTTGTACATGCCATCAAAGGTAACCCGCTGATTTGTTACATGGAGCTATCTTCCTCGGCTTTAGCCATTTAAATGAACAATATGTTTTTCACAAATAGATTGGGTTTATCCACAATTTATTTACCTTTTGGCTACATTCGCTTCAACCTTAATTGGTTACCAAAATCACGCAGCCATGGGAATTGTACTCAAACGTCTTTGTTTGGCATTATTACTTTTAGCGGGGTTTCTTCTGTTCATCAGTTAAAGAGGCCTTCAATTCGCACTACCTAACTTCCTGAAAATCACAGTGGGCAAGGCATTGGTGTCTGCCATTTTTTAAGCCGGTGAATAACTTTGTTAATAGAACACGAAGTTTACCCTGCGAGTCCCTGCCCATGCCTTCTAACTTTGATTTAGGAACTAACATCTAAGCCGGGAATGATTTCACTTTTTGGAAAAAAGAAACTCACTGATGAAAAGGTAGCCAACATCATTGTCAACACAACTTTAGAGACGGTTGAAAAAGGATGGCCTGAGGTTGCTGGATTTATCAATGATAGCGCTGAATTTGAGTATACTCCAAATTTGGACGCTTCAGACTATGGTCGTTTTCTAATGATCGTAATAGCCGGGAATTTCAACATCTTACCCAAGCATTTTAAAGATGGGCACGACAAGGAGGTTCTTGTAAAATGTATGGGGAAATTTGCTGATGTATTTGACATTAGTGCGGAGCAGTTTGCCCGCAAGACCAAAGACTATCGTTCATTCCTTTCAAAGGTGAACTCTCCTTCTAAGAACACGCTTTACAGTATGTCCAAGGGGATTTTTCACAAATACGAGTTGAATCAATTTCAGGAAGGATACTTCAAATCGCTGAATACGCCGAATCCAATTTTCTTGAAGAACTTGGATGAAGTGATGAACTATTTCCTTTGGGATTTTGA
>CAZKMC010000038.1:0-1643 GCA_964553485.1 uncultured Comamonadaceae bacterium | reverse complement strand
GTACAAGGTCGTTTCTGAATCTCCCTTGCGCACTCAACACTAATTAACTTTCACGATCTATCTGACGTTTCAAGTCCTTTTGCTTGAGATCATCTCGTTTGTCATACATCTTTTTACCCTTTGCCACAGCAATTTTGAGCTTGGCATACCCAGAGGGTGAAATGAAGAGCAACACAGGCACAATGGTTTGGCCAACATTCTTCATCTCCTTTTTTAACTTGCTCAGCTCAGATTTGTTCAGCAGCAATGTTCGAGGTCTTCTGGGGTCGTGATTGGTATACCCTCCATTGTCGTATTCCGCTATGTACATGTTGTATACTAGCAATTCACTCTTGCTAAACCGGCAATAAGCTTCAACAATTGAGGCCTTGCTATTGCGAATGGATTTAATTTCTGTGCCCGTCAACTGCAATCCTGCAGTGTATTCATCACCCAAAAAATATTGGTAATTCGCCTTCTTATTCTTAATCTCCACGGCCATTGCCCAAAGATACATACTTCTTTGGGCAATGCCTGTATCCTGAACCCGGAGTAAAACGTATTTTTCGGGCTCTGAAACTTGAGCCCTTGAATTACTTCATCTATGACATCGAGGCCACTTGCTGGCGACATGCAGCTAAAAAAACTCCAGAAACCATAGAGATTGGCGGGGTTCTCCTAGATGATCTTGGCAGGGAAAAAAGTAGGTTTCACAGGTTCGTGAGTCCAAAAGAATTTCCTCAATTGAGTCCATTTTGTATGGAAATGACAGGCATTGACCAAGAGGATATTGACAGGGCTCAGTCATTTAAGGAAGTTCTGATTGATCTACAAGCGTGGTTAAATCTATATGGGTTTGTTTCAAATTGGATGTCTTGGGGAACCTTTGATCTGACACAATTGAAAAATGAAGCTTTGAAGGAAAATCTCGATACTGGCTGGTTTCCTGAACATATAGATTTGAAAAGTCAATTCGGCAAAATCCATGGGCTAGCTGATCCGCCTAGTGTCAAAACTGCCTTGGGCATGCTAAATTTGAAGTGGATTGGTGATGAACACCGTGCTTTGTCAGACGCAGAAAACACGGCCAGAATATTTCAAATGTTGATGCACAAATGGACCTTCATTTCCTGAGGCTTCTCCCTTTTGATTTATCTTGTGAAACAATATTAGTCTAAATGAAAGTATTCCGTTTTTTCCTCTTATTCGCCTTACCGGCAGTATTAGCCTGTAACTCATCTTCCACAATACCTTCTGAACAAATGGACCCACAATTACAACTCCACGATATCTGGGCTTTGGAATGGATGAAAGACCAAGAGGTTACCGAAAGACAGTTCACTCGAGGAGTGCCTGTGCTTGAGATTTTTGTGGTAGATGGCCGCGTACAGGGGCACAATGGTTGCAATCAAATTCAAGGCCCCCTGCAAATTAGCAAAGAAGCATTGCAGTTTGGCCCATTGATCAGCACCAGAATGGCCTGTAATGATGATGGTTTTGAACAGGCATTTATGAAAAACCTAGAAGGACCATTGGCCTATGAACTTGCCGAAGGCAAACTCACTTTGAGCAAATCTGGCAGGCCCTTGTTGCGCTTTAAAAAAGTAGATTAAACCTTACAGACCAATACTCTGCGTTTTCAGTCATCGAAAAATATCTTCGCA
>CAZKMC010000037.1:7273-14663 GCA_964553485.1 uncultured Comamonadaceae bacterium | reverse complement strand
TAGAAGGATCTGCCCAAAAAATATTGTCCAAGTGCGGTGGCAGATCATCTACATAATCATATGGAGTATTCGGAAGTTGTGGGATAGCCAATCCTTTAGTCGGGGCGTCTTTGGTACAGGCGGCAAACACCAGAACCAAAGAGAGAAAAGAAATCGAAACGGCTTGTAATTTGTTCATTTTCATAGCGGAAGGGAATGAAGATAGGTAATCTCTTAGAATTGGACCACGAAGTAAATGTTAGTGGGCAGACTAGCACTAAAACCATAGCCACTTGTGGTGGTCTTTTGATCTGAGAACTGGCCTTCAAATTTTTCCAATGAGTAAGAAGCGAAAAGGTCAAGATATGATTCTGTGGTCAGGAATATGCGGTCATTGATCTGGAATTGGATCCCGAGCACTCCGCCCACTCCCAAAGAGATATTTTGGTTTGTACTCTTGAAATCATCAAAACTGGAGTGTGTTTCGAATATATCGCGTTCAAAACTTGCAAAACCATCAACCCCCACATACGGTCTCCAGCGATCTCCAACCCAAAATCTCCATTCTTTTCCACTGCGAATGAAAGTCTCAAAGTTCTTTTGAACCTCAGAGAAATCAGAACCGTCCTGATCACTTGTTTGTGAGTTTCCGCCTATACCGATCAAAAGCCGATAAGCACCTTGATCATCTCCATGCTTGTACATGAAAGAGAGGGGGGTCATACTTGGCGATGAAGAATTGAAACTCAGGAAATTGGAAATGAAGGCAGTGGCGTTGACGCCCAGCTGGTGTTGTTTGGCGCTTTCAAGGGCTTCCTGTGAGTAGGCAATGCTTGCACTGAAAAGGCCAATGGCCAGCAGCAAAGAGAGTTTCATACGAGGAGTTTAGTTGTTAGAAAGATAACAGGTTTTCATTTCCATTTATTGTCGCTAGTCCCAAAACTAACCGATTATTAACGGATGTAAGCGGTCATTTTCCGACTTCTCCCCAAGAACCTGCGGAAGTTTGTCTCATAAAAATAAACACTATGAATTCGCTTAAAAACAAAGTGTTGCTCATTGGCAACCTGGGACAAGATCCCGAAGTCAAAACTTTCGACAGTGGAAAGACAAAGGTCAACTTCACGATGGCCACCAACGACGTGTACAAGAACGGCGACGGAGAAAAGATCACCGATACCCAATGGCACAACATGGTGGTGTGGGGCAAACTTGCGGAGGTGGCTTCAAAGTACCTGAAAAAGGGAAGTGAGGTTGCCGTAGAAGGCAAGTTGACCAGCAGGCAGTACAAAGACAAAGAAGGGCAAACGAAGTACATCACGGAAGTGAGCGTGAATGAACTTCTAATGCTCGATAAGAAGCCAGGCTGAACCACGAAGCAACGGCTTACGTGATGAGTTCCTATCCCGGTTCCGCTAAGGCGGCCCGGGACTTTTTGTGTAATAATTATAGATGGATCTGTTGCCTCTTTGGAGTTTTTTGAGCTAGATGCGTTAACGAAATGCTTGCATCCATCATTCTAACACAACTTTACTTCGGAACATCTCATTTTCTGTCCGCAATTGGATGAGGTACATTCCCCGTGGGAGGTCTGCAACCGAGAGCTCAATATGGACCGATGCTTGTCCGGTCAACTGAATCTCACGCACTACTTGTCCGGTAAGCGAAGTCACTTGAAGCACGCCGCGATCCATGAGCGTCGGAATGTTGATCCTCAGGTAATTGGTAGCAGGATTTGGGGCCAAGCGTAAGTCGCTCATAGCCAATTCCGCCACGTCTACAGATTGCGTATTCAACAATGCCCCACTGGTGGAGGTATCTTCCTGAAATCCATCATCTGTGGTGATCGTTGAAAATATCGCAAGGGGAAATTGAAAGTCTGCCGCGTAGAAAATATATTCCTCGGTAGTGGTCTCAAGCTCTATTACAGTGCCAAAGACATCTTGAACAGTAGTGCTATTTTCATTGACATGCACGAGAAGGACATCATCAAAAGTGCCATTCGGTAGCGTTAAACTCCCATACCCTTCTACGCTCCATGACCGAGTTCCAGTTTCATCACTTGAGAAAAACCCAACCAATTCTGTGGTGTTTTCAAAGTCATCGGTCCCAGAGGATCCATAAGTCAGGGGAAATTCGATCTGTGTCTTTGGATTTGAGTATACCTGCATCATCGTATATCCTTCAAACATCATTGCAAACCCCATGTCTTCGATCTTATCTGAATTGCCATTCCAGAAGAACAGTATGTCCATGACATCGTAAGCGAAATTCGAATTGGGGTATTCCGGGGCGAAAATTGTGCTAGCCGTCTCAACAACATCGTAACTAAAAGGTGATCCCTCACCAGATAGATTGCTGAAGTCCCAGCTCTGGTTGGCTCCCAACTCTCCACTCACATCCACAAAGGACACTGAGTCTACCGAAATATTCGTTTGAGCAGAAAAGGCGATGTCTGCATAATTCAATACGGGCTGACCTATTGTGTAGCTTGCAAAAGCCAATAAAACAAACAAGCAGAGTAAAAGCGATTTCATAATCTTTCGTTTCAGTTTTCCTCAAAATTAATGGGACATTGATCATTGTCGCCACTACAATGATTCCTTGGTTATTTCAACTGATTGATTGGAGGAATTGAACCTTTTTATTGTCTTGTGGGTTTATTCGAAGAGGCAAATTTTGGAAGGAAGACGAGTGTTCGCATTTTATGAGAATTACCAACAAACTATCAAGAAGCATTCTAAATAATCGGCTACCTTGGATGGCGTCCGTTCCAGAACTAATTTTGCCCCCACGTTAAGACCAAATAAAAACCATGAGTCAGACAGGATTACTCAAATCATCCCTCGCAAAAAAATACTGGATGGCCTTTACTGGCCTATTTCTTTGCCTCTTCTTAGTGGGACACTTACTTGGAAATTTGCAGCTCATTTTTGTCACAGGCATTGAAGGCCAGTTGCAATTCAATGAGTACGCATTGTTCATGACTTCGAATCCTGCAGTTAAAATATTGTCCTACGTCACGTATGCCAGCATTTTGTTTCATGCGATTGATGGTTTGGTGCTGACCATAAGAAACCGAAAAGCAAGACCCACCAATTATGCCTACAACAAGCCATCTGCCAACAGCATGTGGTCTTCAAGAAACATGGGTGTTTTGGGGACAGTCATTCTGGCCTTCATTGTAGTACACATGTATAATTTTTGGGCTAAGATGCATTTTGCAGAAATGCCAGATCAGACAATGGGTCCCGATGGAGTTTTGGAAGAACCTATCCGCGACCTGCACACTATAGTGATGAATTTCTTTGATCCGGCGGTGAATTCGCTTGCCTTGGTGGCAGTGATCTTTTATGTGTTGGCGATGATGGCGGTGGCTTTTCACCTTACACATGGTTTCCAAAGTGCATTTCAAAGTTTAGGCTTGAACCACCCTAAGTACAACAAGTTTGTGCGTGGATTGGGTTATGGTTTTGCCATACTGGTGCCAGCGGCTTTTGCCATTATTCCTATCGTGATTTTTGTAAATCAGATGGCCTAAACATTACTTCAGAACTGACGGTTAGTTAATAGTATACATGACGATGTCAAAACTAGATTCCAAAATCCCAGAAGGTCCTCTTGCAGACAAGTGGACTGATTACAAGAACAAGATCAACCTGGTGAACCCAGCCAACAAACGTCTAATAGACATTATTGTGGTAGGAACCGGATTGGCAGGGAGCTCAGCAGCAGCTTCGTTTGCGGAAATGGGATACAACGTAAAAGCATTCTGCTTCCAGGATTCTCCAAGAAGAGCCCACTCTATTGCAGCACAAGGAGGGATCAATGCAGCAAAGAATTACCAGAATGATGGAGATTCAACATATCGCTTGTTCTATGACACCATCAAAGGCGGCGACTACCGCTCTAGAGAAGCCAACGTCTACCGTCTTGCAGAAGTTTCTGCAAATATCATTGACCAATGTGTGGCACAAGGGGTTCCGTTTGCAAGAGATTACGGCGGACTGCTAGACAACCGCTCTTTCGGAGGGGTTTTGGTTTCGCGGACATTCTACGCGAAGGGACAAACGGGCCAGCAATTGCTACTCGGTGCTTATTCAGCTCTTTCACGTCAGATCGCCAAAGGGAAAGTACAGATGTACAACCGTCACGAAATGATGGATGTGGTCAAAGTGGATGGCAAAGCAAGAGGCATCATAGCCCGTAACTTAGTCACCGGAGAGATCGAGAGACACGGTGCACACGCTGTGGTATTATGCACCGGTGGATACGGAAACGTATTCTTCCTTTCTACCAATGCCATGGGATCCAACGTGTCTGCCGCTTGGAAGGCACACAGAAGAGGTGCTTACATGGCAAACCCATGTTACACCCAAATCCACCCAACCTGTATTCCAGTTTCAGGTGATCATCAGTCCAAATTGACTTTGATGTCTGAATCCCTCAGAAACGACGGTCGAATCTGGGTGCCAAATAAAAAGGAAGATGTAGAAGCTATTCGCAACGGGTCCAAAAAACCTGTGCAGATTCCTGAAGCAGATAGAGATTACTATCTGGAGCGCAGATACCCATCATTCGGGAATTTAGTTCCTAGAGACGTAGCATCAAGAGCGGCCAAGGAAAGATGCGATGCCGGTTTTGGAGTGAATAAAACGGGACAAGCGGTTTTCCTTGATTTCGCAAGTGCCTTCATACGCTATGGAAAAACAGAAGCGTTGTCGCGAGGAATTGAAAACCCTTCTGGTGATGAGGTTCGGGAAATGGGAAGAGAGATCGTGAAAGGTAAGTACGGCAACCTCTTCCAGATGTACGAAAAGATTACAGATGACAATCCGTACAATACCCCAATGAAGATCTATCCAGCAGTACACTATACAATGGGCGGACTATGGGTAGATTACAACCTCATGACCAATGTGCCAGGATTGTACGCAGCAGGAGAAGCAAATTTCTCTGACCATGGCGCCAACAGACTGGGTGCTTCGGCATTGATGCAAGGACTCGCAGATGGTTATTTTGTATTGCCTTATACGATTGGTGATTATTTAGCAAACGACATCCGCACCGGAGCTATATCTACCGAATCGCCTGAATTCGAAGCTGCTGAAGCAGAGGTGAAAAAGAACATCGATCACCTCCTTAATAACAAAGGAAGTCGCACAGTAGATGATTTCCATAAGAAGTTAGGACATATCATGTGGGATAACTGCGGGATGTCCAGAAACGCAGAAGGTTTGAAAAAAGCCATGGCCGAAATCAAAACTTTGAGAGAAGAATTCTGGAAAGATGTCCTAGTTCCAGGAAAGGCAGATGAGTTCAACCAGGAATTGGAAAAAGCATGCAGGGTTGCAGATTTCCTTGAGCTTGGAGAGTTGATGTGTAAGGATGCGCTAACGCGCGAGGAATCATGCGGGGGACATTTTAGAGAAGAACACCGAACGGAAGAAGGCGAAGCCAAAAGAAACGATGAAGATTTTACTTTCGTTTCCAGTTGGGAATATGCAGAAGAGCCTAGAAATGCAGTACTCCACAAAGAAGATCTCGATTTTGAATTTGTGGAATTGAAACAACGGAGTTACAAGTAATTCAGGGTTTTACCCGATATAAGAGAAGCACTATGAATCTCACATTGAAAGTTTGGAGACAAGAAGGTCCTAAGGCCAAAGGAAGATTGGAAACGTATCCGATGTCTGAAATCGAAGGCGACATGTCGTTTTTGGAAATGATGGACATTCTCAATGATCAATTGATCCGAGACGGAAAAGATCCTGTTGCCTTTGACCATGATTGCCGAGAAGGCATCTGTGGATCCTGCAGCATGTACATCAACGGAGAAGCTCACGGCCCCGGCCGACTGATCACTACGTGCCAGTTGCACATGCGCAGCTTCAAAGACGGGGAGACGATCTACATAGAGCCCTTCCGCGCAAGTGCTTTTCCTGTCATCAAAGACTTGGTGGTGGATCGCAGTGCTTTTGATCGTATCATCCAGGCAGGAGGCTATGTATCAGTCAACACTTCTGGAAATACCCAGGATGCGAATAACATTCCGATTCCAAAGCAAAACGCGGACGATGCCTTTGATGCTGCGACCTGTATTGGTTGTGGTGCATGTGTAGCTACTTGCAAAAATGCTAGCGCTATGCTATTTGTTTCTGCAAAAGTGTCGCAACTGGCTTTACTTCCACAAGGAGAGCCCGAACGTGCAGAACGCGTTGAAAAAATGGTCGCTCAAATGGACAAAGAAGGATTTGGAAATTGCACCAATACAGGAGCTTGCGAAGTTGAATGCCCAAAGGGGATCAGCCTTGAAAACATTGCAAGAATGAACAGAGAATACATGGTGGCTGCAGTGACTTCGGAGAAATAGAAGAGCCACAAATCATAAAGTAGCCGGTTCCAAAAGGGGCCGGCTTTTTTTGTGCTTGGGTCAGACCTTGATTCAATATTCCTGTCAGTTCGAGTGTTTTGCTTAGGCTGAAGATGTCGCCTAAAGAATGTACCTGCAAAATGTATCGAGAACGATGCGAGGCCCATTCCTAAAACAATAACCTACACTCACAAAAGTGACTTGACCTCCGGGAATTAAAGCCGTTCATTTGACGCATGTCGACCTATGCAGTTTATATTTTAATGTGCGCAGATGGGAGCTACTACACAAGGATGACAAATAACCTTCGCCAAAGAATACGCAATCATCAAGAAGGATTGAATAAAACCTAATTCACCTACACTCGAAGACCCGTGGAATTATTGTGGTACGGTGAGTTCATGTATGTTCAAGACGCAATTGATGCCGAAAAGCAGATTAAAAAATGGAGCAAAAGGAAAAAGCTTGCACTCATTCACGGTGATGAAACAGGACTTAAAACATACGCGAAGAAGCGTGTTTTCGGGTGAGGGTTGTGTCATGGCTGTCCTTCATAAGTTGGAATGTGCATTGGACGTTCTCGATACATTCTGCTCTAGCTTTGTCCTGAAATTCATCTTTCACAATGCAGAACACTCGAACTGACACCGAGTTTGTTTACTCTCATACCATTAGAATCAATTGTGGCTTGAAAATACAAGACCCCCCTTAATTATTAGCTACTAATTACTAACTATTAATTATTCATTCAACGCCCCAACGCCCCAGCTTTCACATGATTTAACCCTCTCGATTGCCCGCTCATGGTCGGTTTTCGTATATTTACTGCGTGAAACTCAAGCTTGCAACCATATTAATAGCCTCTTGGTATGCCCTTCTCACAGTGGGTGTTCAAGTTCACATGCATTATTGTGAAGGTGAGTTGGCGCATGTAGCGCTGAACACTTCAGGTAACGAAGATTCTGGTTGTTGTCTTGATAAAGGATGCGAAGACAATGAGGGCTGCTGCTCTTTTGAAGATGTATTTCTTGTGTTGGA
>CAZKMC010000037.1:0-7263 GCA_964553485.1 uncultured Comamonadaceae bacterium | reverse complement strand
GAACTGTTCAGTTTTGCAATTATTGACTTGGTATTGGTGCCAATTCAACAAGTTGACAACCAAGTGGTCGACCTCCCACAACCAGAGCTATTTCACACAGATACTGGCCCCCCATTGTTTCTGATGAATTGCGCATTTACGTTCTATGGATGAGGTTCGAGTGAACTTGAGATCTCCTCCCACAACTCAAACTTAATGCTCATTTATTATCCTTAGAACCATGAAATCACATTCATATATCGTAATTCTTCTAGCTGTTTGTCTAATGTTATCCGTGCCCGTATTGGCCCAGAAAACTGCACAAGCCCTTCCCAAAGTAATCACCGAATCTTTCACAGTTTATGGTGTATGTGGAGAATGCAAAGAACGCATTGAAGCCGCTGTTGATATCAAAGGCGTGAAAATCGCCAATTATGATATCTCCAAAGAGACGCTCACAATCACTTATAAGACTAAGAAATTGTCAAGAGCTCAGATCCATCAGACAATTGCTGATGCAGGTCATGATACTTGTGACATACAGGCCTCTGACAGTGCCTACAATGGGTTGAGCGCATGTTGTAAATACAGAGACCCTAACAATCCTCATAAATGTGAAGATCACAAAGAGGAAAGTCAAGATCAGGACGACCGCAAATAGTTATGAGAGCGGCACTTTTAGCGTGCCTTGTTTTGCTGATACAATCAGCATGGGCACAGGAATCCGACAACCCCAGACAAGTCAAGGGGATCGTCTATACCAATTTTGATGCGTCTCAGGGGCAAGATGTCTCTGGTGAAAAAAGGCTTGATCCCCTGCCAGGAGCGCACGTATTTTGGAAAGGAACGGATCAAGGAACTTCTACTAATGCACAAGGTTTTTTCAGACTCAACACAAGTGAAGGAAAAGACACGCTTGCCGTTTCCTTCATCGGGTATGGGACATCTTACATGGTTTATGCCGGACAGAAACAATTGGAAATTGTCCTTACTGCTGGTGAGCAACTAGAAGCTGCAGAGATCTCTGCAGAAAGAGACGCAACCAGTATTTCATTGCTTAACCCCCTCAATGCGCAAACGCTTGGTCGAAAAGAACTGGCCAAAGCAGCTTGCTGCAACTTGAGCGAGAGCTTCGAAACCAACGCCTCTGTGGATGCCGCATTTACCGATGCGGTGACAGGAACACGTCAAATACGGATGCTCGGCTTGGACGGAAAGTATACCCAGATCATGACAGATAACATGCCTTCTGTGCGAGGTTTGGCGGTGATCTATGGATTGAACTACATTCCTGGACCTTGGATCGATCAGATCTATATTTCCAAAGGGGCAGGATCCGTAACGGCTGGATACGAAAGCATCACCGGACAGATCAATGTGGGTATGAAAAATCCTGAAAATGCTGAGGCCTACCATTTGAATGTGTACGGAAACCAAGGGGGCCGGATGGAGATCAACGCACTCACCAACCAGAAGGTCTCTGACCGCTGGGGAACCACATTGTTGGTGCATTCTGAGCTCAACGATACCCGCATGGACCGCAACAATGACGAATTTCTGGACAACCCCTTGATGAAGGACATCATTGTCCGAAACGAGTGGAAATACACCGGAACCAAAGGAGTGCGTGGAGAGTATCAGGTCACAGGGTTGGCACAAGAGTCAACCGCCGGACAACTCAATTTCGACCCGGATCAAGCGGGCGATGATCTTTGGGGAGCATCCCGAAACACCCAGCAAGTAGAAGCTTCTGCCAAAACAGGTTACGTGTTTCCACTGATGAACTGGAAGAGCATTGGCTCACAATTCTCAGGTGTTTGGCACAAACAAGATGCAACGTTTGGATTGAGAGAATACAGCGGGGAGCAACAAACTTTTCGTGGAAACGTGCTTTTTTCATCCATTATCGGAACCACGGATCACAAGTTCGTAACCGGCGTTTCATACGTACACGATGCCTACAAAGAGCAGCTGGATAGCGCAGAATATGTTCGCACGGAGAAAGTGCCCGGTGCGTTTTTCGAGTATACTTGGACGCAGTTGGAGCGCTTCAGTTTGGTAGCCGGAATGCGCATTGATAATAACAGTGCATACGGTCTGTTCTGGACGCCTCGCCTACATTTCCGTTACAGTGTGAATGAAAACAACTCCATCAAGCTTGGAGCTGGAAAAGGATACCGCACGGCCAACATCATCATGGAAAACGTTGGCCAATTAGCATCATCTCGTCGCTGGATCATAGAAAGTCAAGACAAAGTTCCTGGTTTTGGGCTAAAGCCCGAGGAAGCTTATAACTTCGGCCTCAACTGGACTTCTAAGTTCAGATTGAACTACAGAGACGCAAGTATCCAGCTCGATTTTTACCGAACACAATTCGAAAATCAGGTGATCACTGATTTGGACCAAGAAACCCATGCAGTCTATTTTTATAACCTTGATGGACAGTCATATTCGAACAGCGCGCAAGTAGAATTCGGATGGACACCTGCCAGACGTGTTGAATTGCGACTTGCATATCGTTGGTTGGACGTGAAGGCGGACTACAAACAAGGACTGCTGGATGTGCCTCTGATCTCCACTCACCGTGCTTTTGCCAATGTTGGTTATGCCACAAAGCCGAATGCAAAAAAGGCACACTGGAAGGTTGATGTGACCACCAACTGGATCGGGTCTACCAGAATTCCTTTTACCGGAACTAACCCAGAAGAATATCAGCTGGATGAACGCTCAGAGGATTTTGTTCAGGTCAACGGACAGATCACACGGGTGTTCAATGAGAGTTTTGATATCTACCTGGGAGGAGAAAACCTGACGAACTACCGCCAAAGCAATCCTATCCTATCTGCCGAAGATCCATTTGGAGAAAACTTTGACGCCTCTATGGTGTGGGGACCAGTCTTCGGAAGAATGCTCTACGCAGGTTTGCGCTGGACCATTCAATAAACTGGATTTTAAAAAATTGAACGCCATGCTCATTTGAGTATGGCGTTTTTTTTTGGCCAGATATTACATGTAAATTGGATGAAAATTCGACATCGATGAACTTCCCAAAGCTTTTGGCCGCAATGGCTCTTATTTTTCTTGGAACAACTCAAATAAATGCACAAGATTTTTTTGTACTCGAATGGGGCGAAGACATTCCCGTAGCCGCGACAGACTTTGATGATAATCGTCCCAAAATTGCTTTGAACGATGCAGGCGAACCTGTGATCATTTGGGGAAAGAATACAGGGCCAATTTATACCAGTGTTGGAACTTCTGAAGGATTCACTACTCCGGTTCAATTGAACCCAGAAGGAACAACTACGTACAATGCTGATTGGACGGGTCCTGAAGTGGCCGGTGCTAATGGAGAAATGTACGCAGTGTTTCAAATGGAACCGCAGAACACGATGGGCGTGCACATTGTGCATTCTTCAGACGGTGGACTTACATGGTCAGATACTATCCGAGTGGATCTATTGGATTATTCTTTAGAACAAGCCCGATATCCAAACATCGCAGTAACTGAAGAAGGCCAACCCATGGTAGGATTTATGAAATTCGAAGGGAACTGGATAGAGCCTCATTATGTGGTTTCTACATCTTCTGATTTCGGAATGACCTTCAATTCAGATGTCAATGCAAGCAATGCCTTAGTACCTGGAGAAGCCTGCGACTGCTGCATGGGTGAATTGGTTGCTAGTCCAACCCGCAATGTGATGCTCTTCCGGAATAACGATGACAACATACGTGAGATGTATGCCGTTTCCTCGGCCGATGGCGGCCAAACCTTTGATCAAAACTGGGCGGTAGATCTTACAGAAACCTATAGCAATACATGTTTCTCTTCAGGTCCTGACGGTTTTGTAGCTGGAGACAAGTTGTATGTGGCCTTCCGCGGACATGTAGAAGCGGGAATTCGGGCACATTTTTCTGTGTCTGACGTGAACAACGGAGTCCTTGAGATGCATGAGATGGTGGATAACAATGTGGCGCAAAACATCAAACAAACAGCGGTGCGTATAGCAGGTGATGCCAATGTGCGTGCGGTAGTGTGGGAAGAATATGTGTCTCTAGACCATGACATTATTGCGGCACTTGAATGGGGTGATGGATTCCAGTGGAGAGATACAGTTAACACCAATTTGAGCGGACAACAAATCAACCCAGATATCATTTTTGACGGGACAGCCTTTCATATTACATATACAGACAAAGATCTTGACCAAGTGATGTACCGCAAAGGTGTGTTGGCTACTGGTGTGAATGTGGCAGGTTTAGCAGAAGAAAGCGCAGAATTACAATGGAATGGGCAAGAGCTAATTTGGAATGAGACTGGCACTTGGAATTTGAGAATTGTGAACCTCAATGGCCAACTTGTTCATAAAGAAACCACTTCAAAACAACGAATCGATCTTTCGTTTTTGTCGACAGGTATTTACGGAGTTCAGGTTTGGAATACTTCTGGACAAATGATGTCGCTGAAAATCAATAAGTAGCATCAGAACATCCTTCGTTGACCACTTTCGAGATCTAGCAACCAGGATTTGCGGTAGAGTCCACCGGCATATCCCACCAAGCTTCCATCGCTGCCAATCACACGGTGGCAAGGCACTGCAATTGCAATTGGATTGGCGCCATTGGCTTTCGCTACTGCCCGAATGGCTTTAATATCTCCCAGTTCATCTGCCAAGCTCAGATAAGAGCGGGTGTCGCCAAATGGGATGTGAGTGAGCTTTTCCCAAACGCGTTTTTGGAAATCTGTGCCTTCCAGATCCATGGGAAAAGTGAATTCCTTCAAAGTATCCTGGAAGTACTGAGCAATCTCATCTGCCGCCAGCTTGTTGTACTCATCCAGACAAGTGTCTTCGAAATATTCCTCGTCCACAAACTGAATCTCTCGAACACCCTTTCCCGAAGAAACAATGCGCACCGAGCCCAGCGGAGTATCGATCCAGATGACGTTCATTTTTTTGTAGTTGCGGGTTGCGGGGTCCAAGTTACGGAATGGGAGAAAAGCGAGGTTGAATAATTAATAATTAAGTGATACAATCTCGCTGTCAGTTCCAGTGCGCTGATCGGAGTTATACGAATCATTGCTGAATGTTGATTCAGCGTGTATCGAGAACGCCATTGAAATGTTCAATGTCAAATATTTAATACAAAAACCGCACCCCGGCACCAAGCCGAAAAAAGCCCCAGTGGGGCGGCTTTTGAATCGCCCCGTCTGAAAGGACGGGGCTTTGCGGCCATACAAAAATCAAAGCCTAGTAAGTGGCGACCCCATTTTATTCAACAAATGCTGGATGTTGATACACCATTCTGTGATGAATATACCGGCGTTGTTCTCGATACATTCCGCAGAATCGTTCTTTAGATAATGTAACATCGATGAAGCGGAACACTCGAACTGACAGGAAATATGTCAGCAACCTTAACCACTGAAACAAACCGGCACCAAGCCGAAGAAAAGCGCGGTACGGGCGGCCTATCCATAGCCCCGAGCGGAAGCTCAGGGTAAAACAAACGCCACATTCCCCCAAGCCCAGGAAGGGCGACCCATTTTGTTTTAGAGCAAGAGCATAATCTTCCAAACAGCTATTAACTATGCGGACTAACGGTTTAAATCGCAATTGTAATTTTGTGTCACTTTATATTCCTTATGGACGGCTGGGAGAGCCGTCCGTCTCTGTGGAGGTTGGTTAGAGTGGGGCTCAATGATGCGCCAGATAAAAGGAGATGCGGGGCATCCTATACGCGGGCATCTGTGCCCGACCTGATTGTCTCCTTACTTCCAGTGAGAGGGACTGCTTCCAGCCGGCCACATGTCTTGTTTGAAAGAGAAGGGGTGTAGCAAATGAGAAGTAAACCGTTAGTCCGTCTAATTATTAATCCGATTCACAGTAAAGCCGAAGTCGCTCTCCAAAATATTTCCATCCCGCCTCACAACTTTCCCATGCGAATTCCGGGATGTCTGCAGGAAACTGGTCCAGGCCTTTGGCGATTATGGTGACACGTGTACCACCGTCTTCCGGATCTAGTAGATAGGTGGCCGTAGAGGCACCGTCATATTCATCATACCGCCATTCCACCACCAACTTGTTTTGCGGGACCACCTCTAACACCTTCCATATATGGCTAAAAGTGCGTTCTTCAGAGGAAACCGCAAAGCGAGTTACAGAACCTACTTTGGCTTCGAAGTTGGGAATGTTTTCAAAGAACCACTCTCGAATGGGTTCAATTTCGGTCATGACATCCCATACCAGCGATACGGGTTCCTGGATATGGATGGATACTTCAACGGGTAGACTGCGGTCTTTCATGAGATGCGGTTTGAAGGGGAAGATACGGAGAGTATTAATAGTTAATAATTAGTAGTTAATAATTAAGGGGTTACTAATTATTAGCTATTAATTATTCAACAACAACCTTCTTCATCCCCACTAACCTTTGGTCATTCCATACTTCCAATACATAAACCCCCGGGGCTATTCCGCTCAGATCCAATCGTTCGGCTAGGGGTGATTCAATGACCTGCTGCCCATTCATCGTGCGAAGCACAAACCTGTCTGCTTCAAAACCGGGAGTGAGATCGATGTTGAGATAACCTTTCGTCGGAACCGGATAGGTGGTCCAGTTATTTTGTAAGGATTCTCCGCTGATTCCAACTACGCCATCAAAACTCATGGCATCTATTGTAATGGTGGTAAGAAAGCTGCCTTCCAATTCCAGTCCTTGTCCGTAACTGGCCCACACTTCGATGGTGCAATGGGTAATGGCCGGTTCAATGTTGTCCAGTTCCAGCTGCACGAATTCCCATTCTTCAATGGAAATGATGGAAGACCACTTCCTCTCGTACTGCTTGATGTTGTTGTTCCAGAACTGCACATTCACCTTCACACTGTCTTCTCCATCAATGTTGCACTTGACGGCAAATTCGAAGGATTCCGGAATGTAGCTTGCGTCGAATGTGGTCATCGCAAGTCCAGGCACTCCCGCTACCCAATGGAAAGGCTCCAGATACATGGCAAGCTCACCTTCATAAGCGGAACTGTCTGGCAAGGTGTTGGTGGCAAGTTGAAAATTACCGGTGATCCAAAATTCAGGGTCCAGGGTCCATGTGTTGTACAACCCCCACGTTTCGAAATTACCGTTGGGGACTAACAATTGACTTTGAGATTCTGTAAATAAGGCAAGCATAAAGATGCTTAGAAAGATGCACGTTTTCATAGGGCGGTAAGATTGGTGCGCATAATAGTCTAATCTTCAATTTCGTCATTTTGTTTCTAAAAAAGGTGCAAT
>CAZKMC010000036.1:0-14978 GCA_964553485.1 uncultured Comamonadaceae bacterium | reverse complement strand
GTCAGCAGCAAGATTGTACCACTTCTGAAAATTTTTGAGCTTGTAAAGGTCAGAATCATTGGTTCCAATTACAATGACATTGCCGTCTTCAGAAAAGTTTTCAATGAAGCTTTGATAAGCAATTTGAGTACTATCTTCTTGGGGAAGTAAGCCGCCAAACTTGTAGCTCATACGCACATTGCGGGCCTGGAAACCCATGAATACCGTTACGGCCGCAAGGATCAATAAGACCAACAGACGATTTCTGAGGATGAAGGAAGATAGTTTTGTCCACATAGGGTTAGCAAGGAATTGGGGCGCTGGACTTCAAATACATACCATCACCTTGTCTATGGCAAAGTAAAGAAAAACAATACAGATAGACTGAAATCCATTGTCTCAGTTTACAGTAGATTCAATCTCGCTACTTCTAGACGGATTGTTAACTTTGTGGCTCAATTTACAGCACCTTTTTCATGAAAAAATACGATGTAGTAGTGATTGGCTCCGGGCCTGGAGGATATGTAGCAGCAATTCGTTGCGCGCAACTAGGAAAAAAAACTGCCCTAATTGAAAAGTACGACAGCCTTGGTGGGACATGTCTAAACGTGGGATGTATTCCTTCTAAAGCACTTTTGGATTCGTCTGAACATTACCATCAGGCACAACATCAGTTCAAGGAACATGGAATTGGAATCGGTAAGCTGGAGTTGGATTTACCCCAAATGATCAATCGCAAAAGAGGTGTGGTTGAACAAACTGTTGCAGGTATCGATTTTCTCATGAAAAAGAACAAAATCGATGTAATCCACGGAACGGGTTCATTCGCTTCCAATACCAAAATTGACATCAAAGACGCTAAAGGCAAGACTACCTCAGTCGAAACGGACAAAACCATTATTGCTACCGGTTCCAAGCCTTCTTCTTTGCCTTTTATCAAAATCGACAAAAAACGAGTCATCACTTCTACAGAGGCTCTTGAACTAGAAAAGCTTCCCAAGCACATGATTGTAATTGGTGGCGGAGTGATAGGGCTGGAGCTGGGTTCTGTATTTGCTAGACTAGGCACTGAAGTTTCAGTTGTAGAGTACATGGACAGCATCATCCCTACCATGGACCGCACAATGGGAAAAGAACTGGCTCGCTCCATGAAAAAAATGGGAGTGAAGTTCTACCTAAGTCATAAGGTCAAGGAAGTGACTGGAACTGCAAGAAGCGTGAGTGTAAAAGCAGACGACAAAAAAGGCAAGGAAATCGAATTGAAAGGTGATTACTGCCTAGTTTCCGTAGGAAGAAAACCTTACACAGAAGGACTTGGCCTAGACAAAGTGGGCATCAAAACAGATGACCGTGGACGTATCGAAGTGAACGATCATCTTGAAACGAATGTCCCGGGAATCTACGCAATTGGAGATGTCATCAAAGGTGCCATGCTTGCACACAAGGCAGAAGAAGAAGGCATGTTGGTGGCAGAGACCATTGCGGGAGAAAAACCACACATCAATTACTTGCTAATTCCAGGCGTAGTGTACACTTGGCCAGAAGTAGCAAGTGTGGGATACACTGAAGAACAATTGAAAGAAAACGGCACTCCATACAAAGTCGGTTCATTCCCTTTCAAGGCAAGTGGAAGAGCAAGAGCAAGCATGGATACAGATGGACAAGTAAAAGTGCTTGCACACAAGGATACAGATGAAATTCTTGGAGTACATATGATAGGTCCTCGTGCAGCAGACATGATTGCAGAGGCAGTAGTGGCTATGGAATTCAGAGCCAGTGCAGAAGACATTGCCAGAACAAGCCACGCCCATCCAACTTACACTGAAGCATTCAAAGAAGCAGCTTTGGCGGCCACAGCAAACCGCGCAATTCACGTCTGAGAACCAAATCCAACATCAACTGTTGGTTCATTACTATGGAAAAAAAGACAGGAGTACTGCTCGTTAATCTCGGCACACCCGATGACCCAAACCCAAGGGCGGTCGGCAGGTACCTCAGAGAATTTCTTGGCGATAAACGTGTGATTGATATCCCCACTATCCCCAGAAAACTACTGGTAAATGGTGTCATTGTGCCCACCAGAAAAGGCAAATCATCAAAAGAATATTACAAAGTCTGGACAGAAGAAGGCTCTCCTCTACTCCTGTATAGTGAACAATTAGAAGAGGAGGTCTCAAAGCTGTTTAAGGAGAAAAATGTGGAGATCTTCTTAGCCATGCGCTACCAAAGTCCCTCCATGGAATCTGTGCTTGCCGAAATGCAAAAGGCAAACTTCGATCAAATCATCATTTTTCCACTTTATCCTCAGTATGCTTCAGCTTCCACTGGATCTACCATTGAAGAGGCAATGCGCATCCTTCAAAAGTGGTATGTCATTCCAGAAATTTCAATTATCAGCCAGTTTTGGGATGAGCCGGGTTATACTGATACCATCGTAGAAATTGCGGCGGATTTTGATCTGGATAGCTATGATCATGTGCTGTTTTCTTATCACGGATTGCCAGAACGACAAGTAGACAAGGTCTATGAAGATCGCAAGTGTTCAAATCACTCTTGCGAAATTGAAATCAATGCGGAAAACAAGTTCTGTTACAAGGCCACGTGTTACGCTACAACCCGCCTGATTGCTGTAAAACTTGGGCTTTCTGAAAAGGACTATACGGTCTGTTTTCAATCCAGACTGGATAAAAACTGGATCAAACCTTTTAGCGACGAAGTAGTCGAAGAACTTGGGGGAAAAGGCCTAAAAAAGCTTCTCGTTTTCTCCCCTGCATTTGTGGCAGATTGTCTGGAAACCATTGTCGAAATAGGAGAAGGCTACAAGGAACTTTTTCAGGAACGCGGTGGCGAGGAACTGGATTATGTGCCAAGCCTAAATGTGCATCCAACATGGATCAAAACCGTGGCCAAAATGATTCAGGACCGAATCTCGTCCTGATTGACAACAGAATTCATGTACTTTGCTTTTGAATGAGCCAGGAGTCTAACTACTTGTTTCCAAATTTGGGTTTGCTTCGCGAGGAGACTATGTTCTATCTACATGATGGAACCCACACGGGTAGAAGTTTACTCGGGATAGGCAATCATCATTCTCTACGCTTCACCCACCCACATAAAGACGTCTATGAACAACTAGACGCTTTCCTGAAATGTCCAGGATGGAAAATGGGCTACCTCTCCTATGACCTAAAAAATGCCACGGAAGATCTTCGCTCAAACGATCTAAATCCACATCATTGGCCATCCTTGTTGTTTGTAGTTCCCAGAATTGTACTCAGTATTGAACGTGGAAAAATTACGATCCTTCAAGGAGAAGACCAACCCGACTTAAATAGCATTCTGGAAGCCATTGAAGCCCCACACACTGATTTCGATATTGAAACATTAGAGCTTCAACCCCGAATTTCAAAACATGAATATTTGCATCAGCTGGAAACAGTTCAAAAGCACATTCAACGCGGAGATATCTATGAAATGAATTTCTGTCAGGAGTTCTTTCACCCAAATGCCCATATTGAACCCTCACACACTTATACCGCATTACACAAGCAAACAAAAGCTCCCTTTTCTTGCTATATGCGCACAAGCGATCATTACCTGATGTGCGGCAGTCCGGAGAGATACTTGAGCAAAACTGGGCAAAAGGTCATTTCCCAGCCTATCAAAGGGACTATTAGACGGGGGAAAAACAAAGAAGAAGATGAGGTACTGAAAGCCGCTCTGAAATCAGACCCTAAGGAACGCAGTGAGAACATCATGATCACAGACCTTGTACGAAATGACCTGAATAAAGTAGCCGTTCCAGGAACAGTAACAGTTCCTGAGCTCTGTGAAATATATTCCTTCGAGACTGTGCATCAAATGATTAGCACCGTTGAGGCTACACTTCCACCCTCTTGCAGCATTGGAGAACTATTAAAAGCCACTTTTCCTATGGGCTCCATGACAGGAGCACCAAAAATCAAGGCAATGGAAATCATTGATTCTTTGGAGCATGTCCAGCGAGGCATCTATTCAGGCGCTGTCGGTTATGTGGACCCGGAAGGAAACTGTGATTTTAATGTGGTCATCAGAAGTTTAATCTATCATGCCGGTAAAAAGTATCTTTCTGCAATGGTAGGAGGAGCAATCACAGCCCAATCCATTGCCGAAAAAGAATACGAAGAGTGTTTACTAAAAGCCGAGGCGCTCTTTCAATCTTTGCGATCATGATAGAAAAATTGTTGGATTTCGTCAAAGACAAAAAGCTCCTCATCAAAGGAGATAAAATTCTTGTGGCCTGCAGTGGAGGTGTAGACTCAATGTCCCTGGCCTTTTTACTCAAAGAAGCGGGGTTTGAGATTGCTTTAGCTCATTGCAATTTCCAACTACGGGAAGAAGACAGCAATCTAGACGAAAGATTAGTCAAGGATTTTGGAACCGAACATGAAATAACGGTGTACACCATTCGATTCGACACCAAAACATCAGTTGAAGAAGACGGCAAAAGCACACAAGAAGTAGCCAGAAAACTTCGATACGAATGGCTTGAAAACAAACGTGTAGAAATTGGTTACGACAAAATTGCAACAGCTCATCACCGCAATGACCTTGTGGAAACCTATCTGATGCACATGATGCGCGGTAGCAGCTACAGTGGTTTCAGTAGTATTCCCGCAATCAATGGCGTTATTGTTAGGCCAGTGCTATTTGCTGAGAAAACGGACCTCACTATTTTTGCAAGTAAGCACAAGATCCCATTTAGAGCAGACAAGAGCAATGACACTTCTGTCTACACGCGAAACCGTGTCCGGAATGAACTAATTCCGCTTATGAATTCCATCAAACCGGGATTTGCTCTGAATGTCCACCGTCAAATTGAACTGTTTGGCGAGATCAACTTGTTGGTTGATGAGTTCCTAGATCAACTGAACCTGACTTTGGTGGAACCAGTAGAAGAAGGATTGTTGATCTACATCAATGAGCTTTTGGACATGCCTTACAAAAAACTTTGGACCTCACGCATTGCTCGTGATTATGGGTTTGGGGCAAGAAGAGTGCAGGAAATCATCGACTTGTGCTACTCCCAAACGGGCAAGGAAATTCAATCAGAGTCCCACCGCATCATTCGACAGCATCAGTATTTGATGGTAACGCCCGTGGTAAGCACTGAGATTAAGCCTGTCCAATTTGATATTAAATCTCGCGAGCTTCTTTACCCTCTTCATTTGCAGTTTGAACTGCTAGATGAAGTGCCCAAAACCTTGGACTTAGGAAACAACATTGCGCTATTTGACGTTCAGAAACTCGATGAAAAATTGGAACTCCGGCTTTGGAAAGACGGCGACAAATTCAAGCCGCTTGGCCTAGGCGGATCGCAAAATATCAGTGACCTTTTGACCCAAAATAAAATGCGCAAAATCAAAAAGGAGCAACAACTCGTTTTGACTAGCAATGAGGAAATCATATGGGTTCCTGGCATTCGCATGGGTAGAGTAGCTGCAATTTCAAGATCAACAAGCGAAGTTTTAAAAATTGAATGGCTTCAGGACTGAAACCTTATTTTGATATCCATCGTTATTAAAAAAAACCTGATCTTCTTAACATGACACACCTTTGCCTCCAAAATGCAGCAGATGCAGCCACCATCAGTGCATTTCAATTTACATCGTATGACGTACTTGCCAATCCTCTGGATAAAACCAGAAGAAGAGCCGATATCCTGAAGGCACTTTCTCTTGAAAGCCTATATGCCTCAAAGATCGAACTTTGGGTTCAAGGTGTTTACTCGTGTATGCGAGTGAGAGGAAGAATCATGGCTACTGGAGACAAGCGCATTCACATGGATAACGGCCTTTGCATTCCTTTGCATAGCATCTATAAAGTCCATTTCAACTAAGACATTCCGAATTACTAAATTCGTGTCGCAATGGCACGGATACTTATACAAAAAGACAGAGAAGCAGCCTTCTGGTTGTATATGATTCTTGGCGCACTTTTCATTGCCAGCCTCATAACCTGCAACCTTATTTTTCGAAAGTTTTTCTTTTGGGAGCCCTTTCAGGGCGAGGAGAGTGGCTCTTGGACTTATGTGTTTGAACAGTCGGTAGGATTACTACCTTATCCCATTACTTTTCTTATCACCGATTTGATCTCCGAAATCTTCGGTAGAAAAAAAGCAAACCAAATAGTGATTGCCGGATTGGCGGCCTCGCTATTTGTGCTTGTCATTGTGACTATAGCTGGTGCCGTTCCAGCAACTTCCTGGTCTCCGGTCAGCGACGAACAGTTCTATCATGTATTTGGACAGACTATTCTTGCCATCGGTTCATCCATGATAGCCTATCTATTTGCGCAGTTCATCGACATCCGCATCTTCCACTACTGGAAAAGAGTAACAAAAGGCAAACACCTCTGGATACGCAATAATTTCAGCACCATCACATCCCAATTCGTAGATACGCTTACCATTTTGTTACTCCTCTGCTCAAGCGGCACCATCGCTTGGGAGATGTTCACAGTGTTGTTGGTCAACGGCTTCATATTCAAAGTCATCGTTGCGTTGTTAGACACTCCTGTCTTCTATTTAACCACATATTGTGTTAGAAGGCGGTTCAAATTGGAAATGGGAGAGGAAATCCAATTGATTTAGGAGTTCAATTTCAAGTATCGAATCACCGTTAATTATAAACCTTATAGCCGTATTTTCGCCATTCAATAAGTACATTTTGCCATGTTGAAATTCAAGTCTACTTTTTTATTATTGGCTTCCTACTTCTTAATTTTAGGAGCGACTCAAAGTCAAATCCTGGAGCCCGTGAAATGGGACATTCAGCTGACACAGTCGGATGAGTCGACGTATGAAATTGTAGCCAAGGCCAGCATTGAAGAAAAGTGGCACGTATATGCCGCAGTGTTAAGCAACGATGAAGAAGCCTTTGGGCCGATTCCAACATCAATCGATCTCGACAGCGCTGACAACTTCCAATTAGTTGGAAGCCTACAAGATGGCGAATATCACACGGCCTACGATCCGAACTTCGATATGGACCTTAACTTCTTCGAGGAACACGCTGAATTCAGACAAAAAATAAAGATTACTTCTCCCGGAGAGCAGATTGTAACAGGCGCTCTAAACTACATGGCCTGCGATGATGAGAAATGTATTTTCCCTGATCCTGTTGCCCTGAAAATCACCGTTTCAGCAGACCGCAAAGTGGCTGCTCTACTGCTTGGAGATGCTGCAACTGAATCTGAAGATTCTTCAAGTGGAATCTATGAACCCGCATCCTGGGCCTTTTCTTCTGTAGCTCTCGAAAATGGGCTCTATCAAATTCAAATGACTTGTACCTTGGATGAGGGTTGGCATGTTTACTCACAACATTTAGAAGGAGATGAAGGACCATTACCTACTCAGTTTGCTTTTGAACTCCCAGAAGGATTCTCACTCGAAGGAAGGGTGGTTGAAGAAAGCCCCAAAACGGAATACGATCCAAACTTCATGATGGAGTTGGCCTTTTTTGAAGGAACACCCTTATTCACACAGAACATCAATAGCAACGGAAATGCACTTTCTTCGCTGAAAGCAAGCGTTGACTTTATGGTGTGCAATGAAGAAATGTGCCTTCCACCTGAGTTGCTCGAATTCAATGTGGATTTGGCCACTGGAATTGGCGCACAAGCAAACTTAGCCAGCACACAAGGCCTACTTAGTAGCACCATCATCCCTATGCTCCCCGGCGTAAACCTTGACTCCCCAGAAAGCAATTGCGGTGGTGAAGTGAAAGAATACACAAATTCATGGACGGTCTTCCTCTTTGGATTCATCGGTGGACTGCTGGCTTTGCTCACTCCATGTGTCTTTCCAATGATTCCTTTGACGGTGAGTTTCTTCACAAAAGGAAGCGGATCTAGATCAAAAGGTATTGGTCAGGCACTCCTTTATGGGTTTTTCATCTTTATCATCTATGCTCTTTTGAGCGTTCCTTTCCATTTTGGAGTGGAGCCAGAAACCTTGAACGAAATAGCTACTGGGGTTGGGCTCAATGTGGTCTTCTTTATCGTGTTTGTGGTCTTCGCGATCTCTTTCTTTGGATACTTCGAACTGACCCTCCCGCCAAGTATGGTCAACAAAATCGACAGTGCATCCAACGTGGGTGGTATTATAGGAATCTTCCTGATGGCGCTGACCTTGGCCTTGGTTTCCTTTAGCTGTACGGGGCCTATTCTTGGAACTGTATTAGGAAATGCTCTTAAAAATGGCCCTTGGCCAATTACCGCCGCAATGAGTGGGTTTGGTGTGGCACTGGGACTCCCATTTGCAGTATTTGCAATGTTCCCAAGCATGATGAAGAGCCTTCCAAAATCAGGCGGATGGCTGAACAGTGTGAAAGTAGTTCTTGGATTTTTGGAGTTGGCGCTTGCTCTGAAGTTCTTGAGCAACGCGGATCTAGTAAAACAATGGGGACTTATTCCTAGAGAGACCTTCTTCCTTATTTGGACCATCATCTTCCTTGGTCTGGCATTGTACTTATTTGGACTCATCAAATTTCCTCACGATAGTAAAACCAAAAAAGCATCTCCACTAGGCCTCGGCCTCGGAGTAATTGTTTTGGCATTCACTATCTACATTGCACCTGGGGTAATGAAAGACAGCCCTTGGAATCACAATTTATTGAGTGGATTCCCCCCTCCTACTTTCTACTCATGGTATGAGCAGGACAACGACCACAATGAACATCAGGATGATAAGTTCCACCCTCCATATGACGACTTTGAAGAAGCAATGGCAGCAGCGCAGGCAGCAAAAAAACCTCTGCTTATCGACTTCACAGGATGGGCTTGTGTGAATTGTAGGAAAATGGAAGAAGGCGTGTGGACAGATCCTGTTATTCTTGAAAAATTGCAGAACGAGTTTGTGGTGGTCTCACTCTACGTGGATGACCGTTCTGAACTTCCGCAAGAACAACAAGGAGTGTTTGAATATGAAGTAAACGGCGAAAACAAGAAGAAAAGCATCCGAACCATTGGAAACAAATGGGCCACTTTCCAAACAAAAGTATTCAACAACAATTCACAACCTTATTACGTGATGCTGGACACAGAAGGAAAGCTCCTGGCTAATCCTGTCGGCTACACTCCTGATGTTGAGAAGTACAAATCCTATTTGGACTGCGGAATTCAGGCACAAAACAAACCGGCTGAATTGAAGTAGAAATCACAACACTTACAAATTAAAAACAGCCGGCTATAAATCACGGGCTGTTTTCTTTTGTGTCCTGACCAAAATTCAGCAACTTCGCTCTGCATGGACAACAAACCCCGCATACGTCAACATTTTGAAGAAGCACAACAGCTGCTTAACACCTTCCTGTCAGACCCCAAAGGAGTTGCGCAGGTTGAAGTAGCTGGAATGATGATGGTGAATGCGCTTAAAGCCGGCGGGAAGATCATCTCATGCGGCAACGGCGGATCCATGTGCGACGCCATGCATTTCGCAGAAGAGCTCACCGGCAGATACCGAGATGACCGTCCCGGAATAGCTGCAATCTCCATCTCAGACCCCTCGCACATGTCGTGCGTAGGCAACGACTATGGCTTTGACCAAGTTTTTAGTCGGTTTGTGGAATCAGTTGGTCAACCCGGCGATGTCCTATTGGGCATCACCACCAGTGGCAATTCAGCCAATGTGCTGAAGGCCGCACAAGTCGCCCAATCCAAGGGCATGAAAGTAATAGGACTCACAGGCAAAGACGGAGGCAAAATGGCTCCTTTGTGCGACGCTGAAGTGAGGGTTCCCTGGCACGGATACGCAGACCGTATCCAAGAGGTACACATCAAGGTCATCCACAGTTGGATCGACTTGATCGAACAGCACCTCTAAACCTATTTACAGACATAATTTAAGTTTCATGCTCGTCAAGACATTTGGCGCTGCCGTATTCGGTATTGCCGCAACTACTGTCACCATTGAGGTGCACATGACCATCGGAATTCAGTTCCTTCTCGTTGGTTTACCAGACAATGCTGTCAAAGAAAGTCAGCAACGAGTCAAAACAGCCATGGAACAAGCGGGGTATCGCTGGCCGGGGAAATCAATTACCATCAACATGGCACCTGCGGATGTGCGGAAAGAAGGTGCCGCATATGACTTGCCATTGGCATTGGGCGTGCTGGGCGCGGCGGGACACGTGCCTCAAGAAAAACTGGAGCAGTTTATCATCATGGGAGAATTGAGCTTGGATGGTGGGCTCAGGCCAATAAAAGGGGCACTGCCCATGGCACTTCAGGCAAAAGCGGAAGGATTTAAAGGTATTATATTGCCGGGATGCAATGCGCCAGAAGCCGCAGTAGTAGACGGTCTTGAAGTGTACGGTGCTGAAAGCCTCGAGGAGGTAATCGCATTTTTAATTGACGGCAACACCTTGACTCCTCTTGAGGTCAACACAGAGGAGATATTCTTCCAAAAACTCACCGCATTCGGGGTGGACTTTTTGGACGTCAAGGGACAAGAAAACATCAAACGCGCTTTTGAAATTGCCGCAGCAGGAAGCCACAACATTCTTCTCGTTGGCCCGCCAGGAAGCGGGAAAACTATGCTTGCCAAAAGACTGTCCACTATCCTACCCCCGCTCAATCTTCAGGAAGCGTTGGAGACCACTCGCATTCATTCCGTTGCGGGAAGAATTCCGAACGGCCAAGCCCTAATCACCACGCGCCCTTTCCGCTCTCCACACCACACCATCAGCGATGTTGCCTTAGTGGGCGGAGGAAGCTTCCCCCAACCCGGCGAGATTTCCTTGGCCCATCACGGGGTGCTTTTCCTAGATGAACTCCCGGAATTCAAACGGACGGTATTGGAGGTAATGCGGCAGCCATTGGAAGAACGGCAAGTAACCATCGCCAGAGCAAAATTCACCATCGACTATCCCGCAAGTTTTATGTTGGTAGCTAGTATGAACCCTTGTCCCTGCGGGTATTTCAATCACCCAGACAAAGACTGCACTTGCGCGCCCGGCGTAGTACAAAAGTACCTCAACAAGATCAGCGGTCCCTTGTTGGATCGTATCGACCTGCATATTGAGGTGACCCCGGTATCTTTCAATGAACTCACTTCCATTCCCGAGTCAGAACCCTCAGCTGCCGTGCGCAAAAGAGTCATTGATACGCGTAAAGTCCAGCAAGAGCGATACATTGCCCATCCAGACATCCACTGCAACGCTCAAATGGGCAGGAATGAGATCAAAAAGCACTGCCAGATAACCTCAGAAGGGCAGGCCATTCTTAAACAAGCCATGGAGCGGCTCAGCCTCTCCGCCCGCGCCTATGACCGAATCCTAAAGGTAGCACGCACAATAGCGGACATGGACCACTCAAAAGACATCACAACGGAGCACCTTTCTGAAGCGATTCAGTATCGGTCATTGGATAGGGAGAATTGGGCCAGCTAAATAAATGGAGAAATAGTAATAGTGATAGAAATAGAAGGCATGTTCGTTTTTGAAAATCTTGAGGTTTATAAAAAGGCGCTCAATCTGTATGGAGGAATAACATCATTGCCTTTCAAACGGACTATGGAAGACAGAATAATAGCCAAGCAACTCATAAGAGCCTCTCTGTCTATTTCACTCAACATTGCTGAGGGTTCTGGCAAGGAAGGAAAAAGAGATAGACGGAATTTTCTGTTAATCAGCAGAGGCTCATTGTACGAATCAGTGGCAATCTTGAACGTATTGATATCTAACAAAACTATTTCCAAAAATGAATACTTAAAGCTCTATAGTATTGCAGAAGAAATTTCAAAAATGCTCTATGTCATGATTAAAAACATAGAAAAAGAAATCCCCAACAAATAAGACCAAACCATAAATAGAGACACTATTTCTATCACTATTTCCATTTCTCAATCATCAGCACCAATCAATGCCTTGCTCTAAACACTTGCTCTTACTCTATGTCAAAATAAAAATCCTAGAAAAAGAAATCTCAAATAAATAGGATCAACCCATAAACATTAATGCTATTTCTATTTCTATCACTATTTCCATTTCTGAATCTCAGAGCTCTACTAATGACTTCCTCTAACCACCTACTCTTGCTCTATTCCTAAAAATCATAGTCATAAAGCACTTTGAATTTTTCATTTCTAATTTTCAATTCAAAATCACCCTCCAACCCGTTCCGCTTCATTCTCCAACCCAGTAGAGCGTTTTCTACTTTTCACGTTCTGGTTTCCAAAATTATAACCCACGCTCAAACTTACGTAGCGGCTGTCCCAATTTCCATTTCCGGCAGATACCAGACCGTTGAAGCTAGAAACACCATCCCAACCTGATTCATAAAAGATGTCATTTGCAGTGACACGCACCGACAGTTGGTCTTTGAAGAATTTCTTAGAAAGGCCTAGGTTCAAAGACCAAGTCTCGTTATAAAGGAACACGCCTCCCCACACGCCGGGACCACTGAAGTAACCGGAGATCTCTCCTTTGAACCCTTTGGGCAAAGTGAAGGTGTTTTGCGTGTAGATGTTGTAAGTCCAGGCCTGGATATCTACAAACCCGTCTTCGCCATAATCTGCTTGGTTGTCAATTCGAGAGCCTCCTAGATTGACAAATGTGCTCCACTTAGGCGTTACAGTCATCGGCATGCTGGCGTTGAAGCTCCAAATGGTCTGCTCTGCGAGGTTGTCCCAAGTGACAAAACTTGCACGTAGGTCAGTGTCGTCCGGACCAATTAATCTAGTGATCTGATCTAGGGTCTTACTATAGGCTAGCTTGAAATTGAATCGGTACTGATAGGTATACCCCAACTCTATGTTGTTGACTATCTCTGGCTGCAACCGTGGATTTCCCTTCTCGTATGAGATTTGACTCAATTGGTTGTTAAAAGGGTTCAACACATTGTAATCGGGACGATTGATCCTTCTTCCGTAATTCAAAGAGTAGACGTTCATTGGGTTTCTCTGATAGGTAAATCCAACATTCGGAAACCATCTCAAGTAATATAGGTCCACCGGATCTTCTGCAAGTTCCGGAAGGAAGGCTTGCAAATCTCCCACAGCATCGGTCAATTCAACTCTCAGTCCGGAAGAAAAACTCCATTTGTTGTTGATCTGACGCTTGTATTCTGCATAAACGGCATAAACGATTTCGTCGTATTTAAAGATGTTTGAAAGAGTGTCATCCCGGTTCTGAACTCCAACTATGTCATCAATTGTGTCTTCTTCCATTCCTTCGTCATATACAATAAAGGTATTGTCTGAAATCACTTGGCTGAATTTTGCTCCGGCGCCAAATGACCCGCCAAACAATTGGCTCTCAAAATCTGCTTTGGCAGTGTAGATATCAATGTCAGATGGCGTCTCGAACCAGTTGTTGACAACGGTCAGCACGTTCTGAAAACTTGCGTCATAGTAAACGTTAGGAAGCGTTCTGAAAACTTCGCTGTCATAAGACCCGTAATCAAGATCCACATTGAAGCTGCGCTTCTTGTCGCGGTTGTCATAGCGGTAATTGATGTTGTATGACTGGTTCGTATTGTCGCGATCCGTATGACTCAGAGCCACAAGTACACTGTCTATCGTTTCTGAATTTTGCTCCGAAATTGCAATCTGGTTGTCTGTGTCATTATATCCGTCATTGACCATTCCATTAGCCAAGAACCCGATGATATGGTTCTTACCGATGTAAAAATCCGTTCCAAGACGATAGTTTAAGTTTTGCCAACCTCTGCCGGTGTACAAAGTCTCATCCAAATTCAATCCGTTCTGATAACTATCAAACGCCATGTTATTGAAACTCTCCCCCTTAGAGGCTCCCAACGTACCAAAAGCATTGAAGTGCTTTTTTCTATAATTCCCTGTCAAATTCACATTCCCGCGGGTTTTTTGTCCCCTAGTCAAAGTGCTTTGAACACTTCCATTCGCCCCAAGGTTCTTGTCTTTTTTCAACCGGATATCAATGATCCCCGCATTTCCCTCTGCATCGTATTTTGCTCCAGGATTGGAGATGATGTCCATGCGGTCAATTTGATCCGAAGGCAAGTTTCTTAGATAGTTTGCCAAATCTTCTCCGCTTAAGGGCAGACGTTTTCCATCTACATAGAGCATCACCCCTGACCTCCCCAAGACATTCACATTGTCATTATTATCCACCGTAACACCAGGAGCCTTTCTCATCAAGTTCAAAGCGTTGTCTCCTGTATTATTAATGGTTCCTTCTACGTTGAAAACAGTGCGGTCAGACAGGATTTCAACCAACGGCCGTTCAACTACCACCGATGCCTCTTCCAGCGCAATGGAAGAGGCGGCCATTATCAACTTGCCTACTTCCACATTTTTACCGGGAGTTACCACTACCGATTCCTTCACCGCACTTTCAAGACCAATGAAAGAAGCAACAAGAAAATAATTTCCCGAGGCAACCTCAGACAACTTAAAATCCCCATTTGCATTGCTCACTTCTACTTTAGCCAATGTGCTGTCTGCAATCTGGTACAGCGCAACATTGGCGTAGGAAACGGGCTGATTCTGTTCGTCAATTAGCTGGCCAGATACAATTGCATTCTGAGCAATTGCACCTGCAGTGATCAAGAAAAAACAAAGGGAGAAAAAGCTTTTCATAGTTAAGGTTTTCATAGTTCGTCATTCATTTCCCATTATTGGCAAGTCACTGGGCTATTCGAATTGACCTTTCAAAGAGAATCAAAACGAATCAGAAAATGTTGGGAATTTGGATGAGTGGTTAGTGACAGACTGTCAAGGGTTAGCTAAATGTTCCTGAAAACGAAAATGGCAATAGCATTAGACCCGCATGAATAAAGGAGGAATCAACCTTCCTCGGGCCGTAGGCCCTGAAAATCACAAAAAAACAAAAGAGGCACCCATGTGAGCGCCTCTTTCAAAATTCTTTAGGAATGATTTAAACTCCTCCGAGGTCATCTTCCAACGCCTTCTGAAGTTCATTCGAAATGATTGGAAAGGCGAAATATTGGAAAAAATTGGATGTCGAATTGAACACATA
>CAZKMC010000035.1:0-15062 GCA_964553485.1 uncultured Comamonadaceae bacterium | reverse complement strand
GTCCGTTTGGAAAGCTCAATATTTGAGCTTCTGGAAATTCTCTCGTTATGAGTCTTTTCATTCCGAAAACTGCAATTTCATCATCGTTTATCAGCAAAATCTCCATGTAGTCTTTGATTAAAAAGTGATCGTGAAACGAGTTCCTTTATCGACTTCACTGGAAACTTCAATTTGCCGTCCTTGTGATTCGATTTGATTCCGCGTAATGAACAGTCCAATGCCACGGGCATTTGGGTTCTTATGGAAGGTCTTATACATGCCAAAGAGCCGCTCTCCGTGCAATTCTAAATCAATTCCCAACCCGTTGTCCTCTACCACTAATTGAATCCTGCCATTGTGGACTTGAGTATACACCTTGATTTTACAAGAGCGATCCATCGACCTGTATTTGACGGCGTTTCCAACAAGATTAAGAACAATACTATCCAAATAAGCACTGACATACTCGATCACAGGGCACTCGTCAAAATCCGAGGTGATAATTACATCTTCTGCCTGAATTTCCGAGTACAAGGTCTCCTTGGTGATGTTGAGAATTCTTTCAAAGTGCAGCACTTCTCTCTTGAGAGAACTTTTATTCTGAATTGAAACAATTTCATTCAAATGAGAAATGGTAGCGCTAAGATTTTTACTGACTTTGCCCAAGTTCATTAAGTAGAGTTCAGTTTCTTCTTGCGATTGTGGCTCATTTAACAAGTTCAGTATCATTTCGATGTTGCCCGTGTGAGAGCGTAAATTATGTGAAACGATGTGTGCAAAATTCAACAAGCGTTTATTCTGATCGTCAACTGTTTTGAGAGAAGCCAGCAAGTCAAATTCACTTGCTTGTTGGCGGTGATCTCTTGGAAGACTCCTTTTACCCCAACAATTTTATTCTCGTTATTTTGAACAGTCTTACCAATAGTGCGAATCCACTTTAGATTCCCTTTTGCTGTTCTGATCCTCAATTCTTCGTCCCATTGTTTGTTGTTTTCAATTGCATCGTTAACCAGTTTTTCAATTTTAGGCCTGTCTTCTTCTGTATAAAAATTGAGGGCATCTTCCAAACCGGGAGGTTGATCAATTGGAAGTTCGTGAATGCGAAATACCTCCTCGGACCAAAAGGGAGTCATGGTTTCTAAATGGACTTCCCATCCACCAATTTTTGCCATTTTACTAGTTTCCTCCAATAAAAAGTATGATGCTCTACCTTTTCATTTGCCACCACATGCTCGTGAATGTCAATGATAGAACCCGCCATTCTTGTTGGTTCATTCTCCTCATTCCATAGTGCCTGACCGGAAGTTTCAAACCATCGATATCCTTTGGTTTTGTGGAGCATTCTAATTTCTAATCGGTAAGAACTTCGAGTTTCTAGATGCTCATCAATTGCCTTGTCCACATTTTCACGGTCCAATGGATGAACAATATGGTTGATTTAAAATTTGTGACTTGGAACATGTTCGTTGTATTCGAATCCAAGCAAGGAAAAGAATTTTGGCGACCACCATTCATTTGAAGCACTAAGGTCCCAATCCCAGATCCCGGCATTCGAGCCTTTCAGAATCAGCTCATGAAGTTCATTTTTAAGTTGAAGCTCCTGCTTATTCTTTACTTGTCTTGAAACATCTACATGCGTGCCAATAGCCCTTATTGGGGAGCCATTCTCTGCCCATTCAATGATCATTCCATTTTACATGCACGACCGAACCGTTTTTATGTTGATACCGCACCGTGACTGCGAGAGGTATCTCCCCTTTTGAGGAAACATGAGCATCGAATTGCTCCAGGAGCAATGAGAGGTCGTCTTGAAATATTAGTTTTTGCCATGATTCAGGAGAATTTGGTAATTCATGGTCTTCATACCCGAACATACTTTTGAACCTTGGGCTTAAGTATTCTTCGTTACTGGGTATATGCCAATCCCAATAACCAGCCATGGAGCTTTCTAGAAGCAGGCGATGGATGGAATTAGAAATTTGATGGGGTGCGCCTTTTGTTTGAGATGTCATAATTAGCAGTTCTTATGCTCCAAAGTGTGCGCATAACACCTTTGTGTGGAGCAATAATAGTTGCTATGGAAAGATCATTGTATAGGCAAACGTCCTATATAAGAGTTGGACTACGCAAAGACATAAAAGTGAAGACACAAATAAGTCCGGAAGTATCTTTCTTCCGGACTTATTTTAGAGCAATATTTCAGGACATATTGTGATAGACGTTTTGAACGTCCTCATCTTCTTCTAGCTTTTCGATGAGTTTTTCTACATCTGCTATTTGTTCTTCATCGAGGTCCTTCGTATTCTGAGGAATTCGCTCAAAACCTGAACTTATAATTTCCATTTCTGCTTCTTCTAAGTATTTCTGCAAGGATCCGAAATTCTCGAATTTCCCATAGATCATGATTTTGTCGTCCTCCACAAAAACCTCTTCCGCCCCATAGTCAATGAGCTCGAATTCCAATTCTTCGGCATCGCGACCTTCAGCAGAAATATTGAAAAAACAATTGTGGTCAAACATGAAATCAACACTTCCAGAAGTCCCCAAGGATCCGTTTGTTTTGTTGAAGTATGACCTTACATTAGCTACTGTGCGGTTGTTGTTGTCAGTAGCAGTTTCAATCAATACAGCAACTCCATGGGGTGCATATCCTTCAAAAAGGACCTCTTTGTAATCAGAGGTGTCTTTGTCTGTGGCCCTTTTAATAACTCTTTCAACATTGTCCTTAGGCATGTTGGCGGCCTTGGCATTTTGTATTGCGGCCCTCAATCTGGAATTAGATTCTGGGTCTGGTCCACCTTCCTTCACGGCAATTAAAATATCCTTGCCAATACGTGCAAACGTCTTGGCCATTGCATCCCATCTTTTGAACTTTCTCGCTTTTCTGAATTCAAATGCTCTACCCATAATCTTGCAATTCTTTTGTTCTTTGACCCAAAACTAATCAGAACTGCCCATATCTCAATAACTTAGGCTTGTACAAATCCAAAAAATGAACAACTTTAAGCTGTAAAAAATTCAATTTTAAGTATGAGAAGAGAACAGCTCTATATCTTCATTTTTTGTTTGGGTCTTTTTTGGTCCTGCAATAGCGTAGAACCTAAGGAAACAAAAATTCAATCTGAGGTAAGCAATCAATCACTTTTCACTCTCCTTCACCCAGACTCTTGTGGAATCAAGTTTGAAAATAAGGTAATTGAATCAGAATCGAACAATTACTTCACCAATCAGTACATATACAACGGTGCTGGAGTAGCCGCTGGAGATGTCAATAATGATGGTTTGGTAGATCTTTATTTCGCAGGCAATTCCGCACCAGACGAGCTCTACCTTAACAAAGGCGACTTTCGTTTTGAAGACATTAGTGTACAAGCCGAGATCATTCAAAGCGCCGGCACTTGGTCTACAGGTGTGTCATTTGTAGATATAAATGGAGATGGATGGCAGGATATTTATGTTTGCCGAGCGGGCTATGGCCTTGAACCTGCTTCAAGATCCAATTTACTCTACATGAACAGGGGAGATGGCACCTTCAAAGAACTTGGAAGAGCTACAGGTCTCAATGACTCCAGTAATTCCACTCAAGCACTTTTTTTGGACTACGACAAAGATGGCGACTTAGATATTTACGTCATGAACTATCCGGAGAAGTGGAATGCTCAAGATGCCGCAGAGCAGCCGCTTTCTCAATCAGACCATCTTTACAGAAACTTGGGCAACGGAACTTTCGAAGATGTTACGGAAGCCGCTGGAGTAAACAACTACGCGTTTGGTTTAGGAATAGCTGCAATCGATGTGAATCAAGACGGCTGGGATGATGTCTATGTAGCCAATGATTATTTAGAAAATGACTTTTTGTATTTGAACAATCAAAAGGGAGGGTTCACAGAAATTATTAAACATTCCACTAACCACAATGCACAATCTTCCATGGGAATGGATGTGGCTGATATCAATTCTGATGGATACATGGACTTCTTTGTTGCAGAAATGTTGCCCTCAGATTACAAACGTTCAAAAGTGAATATGGCTTCCATGAATCCGGATGCTTTTTGGAATTTTATATCTGAAGGAAAACATTACCAATACATGCACAACGTGCTACAAGTGAATAACGGAATGGGCTTTTTCTCTGACCTATCTCAACTTGCGGGAGTGGACAAGACCGACTGGAGTTGGAGTCCACTTTTTATGGATGCAGACAATGATGGTCATGTTGATTTATTCGTCTCCAATGGAATCAAAAGAGACATGATGCACAAAGATGCTTCCCTTCAGAGAAAAAAAATGCTGGAACAAAATCAGAAATCCAGCCTTGATGATCTGTATGATCTCATTCCTTCAACCAAATTGGCCAATTACATTTTTCAAAATCAAGGCGATTTCCAATTTGTAAACATGGCGGACACTTGGGGTCTTGAACAACGTACCTTTTCCAATGGAGCCTGCTACGCGGATTTGAATAATGATGGAAATCTGGACTTGGTCATCAACAATCTTGACCAGCCTGCTTCAGTCTACCAAAATCGTGGTAATGCAAATAATTGGGTTGAAATAAAACTCACACATCCTGGAACCCCAAATCCGAACGGTATTGGGAGCACAGTAAAAGTATTTGCTGGAAGTTTAAATCAAACTAAAGATGTTAGAACGGTAAGGGGTTTTCAAAGTGGTGTGTCTACTTTGCTTCATTTTGGCCTGTCGGCCGAGGAGAGAATCGATTCGATCACTGTAGTTTGGGACAATCAAATGCAACAAACAATCCGAGAAACAAGAATCAATTCTTTGGTGGAAATTCAATATCAACCAGACCTAAAGCGGGCGTTTCCACCTAAAATGGTCACATGGCAAAGAGTGGATATTACTACTCCATTCATCCACCGTGAAATGCCATTTGATGATTATGAAAAAGAAATCTTGCTTCCTCACAAGCAATCTACATTGGGCCCAATGTTGTCAAAAGGAGATGTGAATGGAGATGGGGACGAAGATTTTTTTATTGGTGGAGCCTCTGGGCAAGCAGGTCAATTGTTTATTTGGAAGGGTGAAAAGTTCACTGCTACCCCGCAACCGGAATTGGAAAAAGACAAAGGCTACGAAGATCTTGGGTCAGTTTTTTTCGATGCTGACGGAGACGGAGATTTAGATTTGTATGTGGTATCAGGAAGCAATGAATTTGGTCCTGACAGCCCCATGCTTCAGGATCGCTTATACTTAAATAATGGCCATGGCAAACTAAGTTCTACCCCAATTGGAACCCTTCCAAGCATTAGAAGTTCGGGTTCTAGAGTGGTAGCCGTAGATCTTGACCAAGACGGTGATGAGGACTTAATTGTTGGAGGCAGAGCAGTGCCACAGCGTTATCCTTTTCCCGATAAATCATTCATCCTGATCAACAAGGGTGGAGTTTTCCAAGATCAAACTAAGAGCTGGTGCTCATAATTGGAAAGAATTGGAATTGTCACAGACTTAGATGTTGCAGACCTGAACGCAGACGGTAAATTAGATGTGGTGGTGGTAGGAGAGTGGATGTCGCCAAAAATCTTCTTGAATATTGGCGATAAACTTCAAGAATCGAACTCGACTGAACTTGACGCATATAAGGGGTGGTGGTATAGTTGTGAAATAGCAGACTGGAACGGAGACGGAACTCTGGATATTCTCGCTGGTAACATCGGTCTCAATCACAAATTCTCAGCTTCTGCTGATTCACCATTTCATTTGTATGCTCATGATTTTGATTCGTCTGGGACTTTAGATTTGGTGTTGGCAGAAGAGAACAATGGAAGTACTCTGCCAATTAGAGGTAAACAATGTTTATCTGAGCAAATGCCATTTCTCAGCAGCGAAAAGTACAACTCGTATGAGGCCTTTTCAAATGATGACCTTATTGCAATGTTTGGAACCTCCCTTGATTCTGGGCTTCATCTGATGGCAATTCATTTTTCATCTTCAGTCTTTCTTCAAAAAGACAATTTTGCCTTTGCGGAGGAAAAGCTTCCAACTGCTTTGCAATACTCTGCCATCAATACCATAACATCTGTGCCAGATACTGAGGTTGGCGTTAGTTCATTCCTCGCCGCAGGCAACCTCTACGAAACCGAAGTAGAAACGTCAAGGGCAGATGCAGGAACGGGAGTGTGGTTCAATTCAATAGGGAATGTATTTTTGAATAGTGGCTTTTTTGTTCCCGGCAATGTCAAGGATATTTGTCTGGTGAACGCCGGGAAAAAGGAATTTGTCATGGTAGCAAACAACCAAGGGAGCATACAAACTTTCCAAAAAATGCCTTGAGTTCGATTCCTTGATTGCATTCAATCTTCACCAATTTTGGAACATCTTTTATAATTCATCGTATTGCATGTTGTAGGAGTTTCCTGAGCTCATCAGGATTCTTTTAGCACATGCAGATGATGAAATTTCTTTTGACGTACATGGGTTTGGCCCTTGTCCCCCTGTTTAGCATGGGCCAACATGAGCCAATTATTTCGCAGTACATGCAGAATGCATTGCCTTTAAATCCTGCGTTTGCAGGCTCTAGAGAGGCAATGAGTATTGCCGCATCATACCGCAATCAATGGACTGGTTTGAATGGTGCACCCACTACCCAGACATTAAGCTTACACGCACCCACAAGGACGGAATCAATTGCCATTGGTGGAGTTATTTACCACGACCAAATTGGAGTTTCCGATAGAACCGGAATAAACGCAACTGGAGCCTATTTAATGGATTTGGGGACAGGAAAACTGTCTTTTGGACTTTCAGGAGGTTTAGTAATAGGCAAGAATTCTTGGTCTGAGGTAATTACTACAGATGAAGGAGATGACGTTTTTGAATCTGGCGATGACAATTATTTACTTCCGGATTTTGGGACAGGTGTCTATTACTACACCAGTAAATATTATGCATCACTTTGATTGCCATCCTTACTTTCTCATAGACATGCAGGAGGTAACGGATACAAAACGGTCTTTGATCAGCAGAATGTCAATGTTTTCATAAATGTGGGTGGTGAGTTATCACTAAACCCAAATTTGGCTATTCGTCCCTCTGCAATGCTGCGTATCCATGGTAATAATTCTGCTCAAGTAGATATCAATGCCATGGCAGTAATTCAGAACCTCATTGAAGTTGGTGGATCATATCGAACCAGCGGAACTATGATAGGAATGTTACGCATGTGCTTAAACCCACAATTTTCTTTGGGATATGCTTTTGACTATACCCTTTCCGATTTAAGACTTTATGCCGGAGGTACTCACGAAGTAACTCTGCAGTATGATTTCAAGTATAAAACCAACGCTTTTAACCCAAGATTTTTCTAACCATGCGGATATTCACCCTAATCGTATGTGTATGTTGGATCCTAATGCCTCAATTTGGTGTGGCACAAGGATATGAAGTGGTTGAACTGGATTTTAATTCTCCAGCCTCGGATTATAGCCCTGTGCCTTATAAAGGGGGGATTGTTTTTTGCAGCAACAGAAGACATGATGTGGTAACTACCCACATGGATCGAAGCAAAGAGCTCTCCACCAATTTGTGGTTCGTGGAACTTGGAGACAAGCCAAAAGCTCCTAAGCTATTTGCCCCAAGTTTGAAAAGTATATACAATGAAGGCCCAATGTCAATGTGTTCGAGTGGAAAAGACCTGTATTTCACTGCCAATCTTGATCCAGAAGTAACTAACAGATCAAAAAAAGCTGATGCTCCATTAGGTATTTTTAAATGTACTTGGACCTCAGAAGGTTGGTCAGATCCAATACCATTTGAATTCAATAGTCCCAATGGCACCTTTCATTGTGCTCATCCGGCATTGAGCCCAGACGGTCAGTATATGTATTTTTCATCTGACCGCCCAGGAGGATTTGGCGAAAGTGACATCTATGTATGTAGTAAAATTGAAAATGGATGGTCAACTCCATAGATAAGAGCTCAATTGCAGTTGTGATTCATGAAAAGTTGAAACACAGAGAAGACATTACTTCCACCCTTCTTCAAAATGTATTGATCCAGAGCGGAAGTATGCTCACTAAGAATTCTTACCTATTTTCTTGTATTGAAGTTGCTTCAGGCCAGATCTCTGGGCTGATTGTTCTTGGTGTGGATTACAGGCATCTTTGTGCAGGTCTTCTAATTGTGCAAAATGCGGGAGGAAAAGTCACTGATGAAAATGGCGACAAATTTTCATCAAAAAGTGAAATTTGCATTGTATCTAACGGACTGATTCATGACGATTTGTTGGCCATAATAGCCCAACAATAAGACATAAAAAAAGCGGAGAAATCTCCGCTTTTAAACCTGTTTTTCTTTCTTACATCCGGTACGTAAACCCTAGAGTGAAAGTACGTCCTAACTGATATGACTGCCAATCATAATCTACGCCTTTGAAAGTATAAGTCTTTTGATATTTTGGGTTGAGGAGGTTACGTGCTTTGAATCCAACAGAAAACCTTTCACTTATGGTTTTGCTCATGCTCAAATCCATTGTGCCTCTTGGCATTTCATAGATATCCGGTGTACCTCCTTTAGTAACTAAAACCAACTTTGGTCCTGCAATGTTAAATGAAAGGGCCACATTCAAACCTATTGAATCATTGTCGTAAGAAACAATTGAATTAAGGATGTACGGAGATTGGCCATACATAGGTCGAGTATCTGCGTGATCTGAATCAGTTGCTCTTATAAGGCTCAATTCTTCTTCGTCAATGGTCGTTTGAGATTGAACCAAGGTCAAATTGAATCCAACACCAAACGGCTGCCAGAATTCGCCCAAACCTGCTAATGATTTACGGACCTCAAATTCAGCACCGTAAACTACTGCCTTGTCTACATTTTCCCATGTGATTTCTACATTGGCTGCTGTGCTATTTATTACTTGCTCAATAGGTTGGTCAAATTGCTTATAGAATAGGCTCAAAGAAATTATTTCACCCAAACCTGGGAAATGTTCCAATCGCAAATCGTAATTGTTGATTAATGTGCGCCCTAAATCAGTATTTCCCGTCTGTTGTTCTTGAACTTCAAAGTCGAAAACAGAATAAGGAGCCTTTTCACGGAACATAGGTCTTGCTACGGATTGACTGGCAGCTATACGAAGATTCGTAGTGCTTAAGTCAAATTTTCTAAGCTCATAAGTTAAATTGAACGCAGGAAGAACGTCCACAAGGTTCATTGTACCTCTGAATTCACTTGCAGCTTCATCGCTCAAATCTTCATTTGCAATCTTTTCGCTTTCCAACAACATTTGAGTTGTTTCTGCTCGCACTCCTGCATTGATTCGAAGTTTTTTGCTCAAGTTCCAATCCAACATTCCATATACACCTGCAACAGTTTGAGTTGCCGTGTAGCTATTTTGAAGGTCTGTATCATCCCTTAGATAGATATAACCATTTGAGCTACCAGGAACGATCTGCATATTGTCTGGCTGGAAATAATCACTCGGTGTTCCATTGTAAGAGATATTACTTCCTATGAAGCTGTATCTCTGCTCAGTATATACGCGGTTCTTCGAAACCAAAGACCCTCCAAAACTGATTTTATTCTGAATACCTATAGAATTGTCAAATGGAATGTCAACGTTCAATTTCAAATCCAAGGTATTGTCAACCATTTGTCTGTAATATCGGGTGGGTGAAGGGTAAAGGTTGTCCCTGATTGAGTAAGCCGTTGTAGTTTCTTGTGATGTTTCAGTAGTATAGCCCGGATAATACTCATTCAGATTTTCGCCATCCGATAACAACGCCTCGGCGTCTGTTGTAATGTCATTTCCGTTAGAATCAAAATATACCGTCCCACCTGGCAATTCTTCAAAACTGTTGGTGAATACACGCAAATCTGGAGTAGTTTGAATACCTGATGTATATGAACCGCTCCAATTGATCTTAATGTCTTTAAAGTTGTCCAGGAAGTGTTCTCCACGAACCTGATACACATTCATGGTTCTTTCCAAATAACGCTGAGTACGTTGTTCCTGTCCAAGGCCAACTTCATCACTTGGATTGATTCCAATTTGATATCGGCTATCATTCACACCGCTGATGTTTGGCATATACATGATGCTAATTTTGTTGTTAGGTGTCAATTTGTAACTGAAATTTAGAAGGGCACTGGTGTACACTGACTCCGTTCCTTGGGTATCTCTTAGGCTTCTCTCGGTGTTCAATGAACTTACCTGGTCTTCTGAACCGGTTAGCTTGAAACGACCCGTAGTACCATTTTCGTAGTAACGATTTGATTTTTTGTACTGAATGCCAATATTGTAGCCAAAGGGCTTACCAAAAAGCTTCGTCTGATTACCAAAGGCAATATTTTGACTGATATCCAAAAAAGGATTTTTGGTTTCGTTTTCCCAAGTGTTTCCAAAAGAACGTGTCATTGCAGAAAGATCAGCATTAGCACCCTCTCTAGCAATTGGTAAAAACTGATTATTCACTTGACTCACTGACTCGATGCCGTCAATTTGATTCGCAATGTCGGAAATACTTATTTGCCCATTTCCTGTTCCGATATCGGATGAACTTTCAATTCCCAGGCCATTCAATTCAGCTTCAAAGCCTGCCAGAACAAGTGCATCGTAATAGTTCGAGAAATTTTGTTCTGGAACAGAAGTCACATCAGTCACTCCCGACGGTACGTCACGTATTCCATTGTCAAATCCTATCCAATCAGTGTCGCTGCCAGCACTTGATAAAAAATTTGGATTGAAGGTGCTATTGGTGTTGTAACCAAAACTTCCGCTATATGAAAAATTAAATTCTTCAGGAAAATCCTTTGTGATTACATTAATGTACGCTCCAGAATAATCTGCAGGCAAGTTTGAGTTCAGAGTCTTGACCACAACCAAATTATCAATTAGGGCCGTTGGGAATAAATCCATTTGAACCGAATTCCTTTTTGGGTCCAAACTTGGTACTTCGGCACCATTAAGGGTAGTCTTGATATAGCGGTCGCTCAATCCTCTTACAAAGATGTAATTGTCCACTGTGCTCACACCAGGGACCCTCTTCAAAGCAGATGCGGCATCTGAGTCGCCTGTTTTTTTGATTTGTTGACTTGATATGTAGTCAATCATCGCAGGGTCTTTCTTCTTGACATTTTCCATGTAAACATCCCGAGCTCGATCTGCCTTTGCCTCAACCACAGCTTCTTGCTCGATCATGAACGTTTCAGAGCTTAATGTGAAGTTGATGATGGTAATTTGTCCGTCCGTCACTTCCACATTTGGTATGATCATACGCTTATATGAAATAAAACTTCCAATCACATTGTATGTTCCCGGTTGAAGTCCCTCCAAGGAGAAATTTCCATCCAGATCGGCCATAGCACCTTTTGAACTTCCTTCAATTAAGATGTTTGCACCAATCAACATTTCTCTGGTAACGCCATCCGAAATAGTACCTCGAATAATGCCTTGAGCTGAAGTTGAAATCGAAATAAGTGCTAGAAACGCACCAAGTACTATCTTTTTCATTGCCTATTGTTTGGGCTTTGTTTTCAGCAAAATTAGAACGGCTGTGTTAGCTCATTGTTAACTGAAGGCTAAGAAAAAGAGGGGCACAAAATGTACCCCTCTACCGTTTTTGTCGAGCTGTTTTTTTCAACTACTGCTTCACAAATCTTTTTGAAAAAATATCGTTTTCTGAAATTAAACGGATCACATAAATTCCGTTTTCATATTGACCTAAATCATAGTGGATTGATTGTCCTGCGTAAACTGTACCGACTTGATCCCGGACAATTACGTTTCCTTGAATTCCGTATACCTCAATAACTACTTGGTTCAAGGTTTCTGTTGCTATTACATTCAAATCCCCATTTGTTGGGTTCGGGTAGATCTGAAATTGTGCAATGGCCTTATCGTAGTTTTCTATGTTGTTGGTACATCCCAAAAACCCGCGGGAGTCAAGGAAAGACCATCCTGTAAGCCAAGAACAAGAAGTAGCTGGGTCAAAAGCTCCTTTGAAGTTTACATCTTCATACCATCCATCAGTTGGGGCATTTCCATTTAATGTTACTCCTGGAATAGCTATCAATGCATTCGAACCTTCTTGAACTAGATACGTCAGTTCTGGGTTTGTTACTTCATTGCCTTGAGTCGTAAAACTAGCTTGTAACGCGATGTTCGAAGCGGTCAATTCTGCAGTAGAGTCGGCAGGTGTTGACCAACCGGTTCCCATACTGATCTTAAACAAATCTGAAGCAGTTGCTCCACCTCCAGCTACTGCTGTTTCATAGAAGCAGTTTCCGGCAAAGGCCAGTTCACCACTCACAAAACGAGAGTAGCTATCTTCACCAGAAGCAAGGTTTTCAACATCAATTCCTTTTCCCCAATTGTAGAATATAGAATTGTGATATTCTCCTGCAGCATTGTCTCTGAATGTCAAAGCGCGTTTGCCGGCAGAAATTCCTCTTCCCATATATGTGCTGTTGAAAATGATTGGATGTGCATAGGGAGCACCGTCTTCTGGATCAGTTCCTCCGTCATGTTCACCTCCACGATCGCCAAGGCCATCGCCGTTGTTATCCTGCACTGCAAACCAGAATTGACCTTTTCCTCTCCATCCTTCATCATAATCGAAAGAGTCGTCGGAGCAAAAAGCCACACATGCCCATTTCACAGATGCAGTACCGCCAAAAAATTCAATTCCGTCATCGGCATTTGATACCACTTCAATGTGCTCAATCACTGTTCCAGCACCAACTCCGCCTAAGGTGAGTCCATTAATTTCATTTCCAGCTCCAATGTCAGTACCTCCGTGTCTGATAGAGATATACTGAATGATACCTGAGTTGTCTTCATCGTTGGTGCCTCCGTATATACCACGCGGCTCTGTCTCCGGAATTCCTTCAACTTGCGTTTCTCCCGGTGTAGAATTTAATTGTGCATCTCCAAGTACAATCAATCCGCCCCATTGTCCACGGGTGCTATAGGGTGTTGAACCATCCAGAGGATCAGATTCAAAAGTGAAAACAATTGGATCTTCCATGGTGCCCATCGCCATTATTTGCCCTCCTCTTGCTACTACGAGTGCAGATGCATCAGCTCCCGTACCTGGTTTTCCTTTGATAACTGTTCCTGCTTCAATGGTCAAAACTTGACCTGAATTCACAAAGACTAACCCATCCAGTACATACGTGTTATCGCTTGTCCAGATGGTTGTTCCCGTTCCATTTCCGTCATCAGAAATGACAATCTGTGCATTCAAATTTCCTGTAAGGATTGCTGTTACGAGGAGTAAGAATGATGAGAATAATGCTTTTTTCATGTTTCAATAATTTTTTGAATAGTTTCAAGGCAAATTTCTCGCTAAACCACTTCCAAGACATTAGCTCAACTTTAAGGAATGATTATCTCCCGGCTCTTTCTATGTTTCCAAATTCTTAAGATTGCGTTAGCCGGACTGTCTTTTTTGGGCAAAGCCCGAGGAGAGTTTCAATCAGCTTCAAACAAAAATGGCGCTACCAGTGGTAACGCCATTTATAAAGTAGATGTACTATTTTTTATCTCTCAATGATAAATCTTTCAACCGAAATACCTCGGGAAGTCGCCAACTGAACGATGTACATTCCGCTGGAATAGTCGTCAATTGGAATGGTCAAATGGATATTCGAATCAAGTTCATTCAAATCGAATCGTTGGACTTCCTGGCCCATTCCGTTGGAAATGATAATGCTTGATTTTCCAATTTCGTCATATCCATTTACGAGAATATTCAAATTACCAAAAGCGATAGGATTGGGGTAAATGTCAAACTCGATTGTGACAATCTCCTCAAAACCTTTGGTATTAAACACCTCTGGTATAGGAACATCACCTGGTGTGAGCACCATTCCTGTAGCTCCTATCATCATAATACATTCCGAAGGTCAGTAATTACCGGGGCCTCCATCAAAGAGCAGGCGAACACGCTCGTCGTATGTAGCTCCAGCAACAATTCCAGGAACGTCACTCAATCTCAGGAAAGTGTTTGATGCTCCTCGTTGATGCCCAAAAGTTAGTTCAGCAACATCAGTTCTTGTGAATTCAAATTCATAATCAATAGCCCCACATACATAAGGAGAGTATGAAATATAAGAACCTAAATACAAAGGACCGTGGTTGACGCAATTGTCTTGGTCTCTCACTTTCATGAGGGTATGGTCTGCTAGAATCACGGGACAAAGTTCATCTCCTTCAACTGTCAATGTTTGTGGAGATCCATTGCCGTCTGTTACATAGTAAATGGCATTGATCTGCATTAGATAATCTTCGCCATAATCTGGCCTTGGTGAAAAGGCGCGGAACTGAGGAGCGTATGTTCCATATCCTGAACTCATATAAATGTGAGTCTGACCATCAACCTGAGATACCATTACAAACTCATAATCATTAGCCTGCACCCAATCTGCTAAGAAGACATCGCAAAGGTCATGAGGGCCAGCTCCGCAGTCACAACGAGAATCATTCATTGTTTGAACACAAATGCTGAACGTAGCTGAACTTGAAATTTCAGAACTTGGCGCCACATGGATGTAATATGTGACTCCCTGTGTCAGGTTCCCTAAGCTTAGAGCTTCACCCTTAAAACCAGCGGCCTGATTTTGTATATACAAAACGTCCATTTCCGCAGTCAATAATTCTATAGTAGCATCAAATTCATTTGTGGCTACTTCAACTCGCACACCTGGTGAATTTGACACAAAACTATACCACAATTCAGGCTCTGAACCTCCACCTATGGGAGCTGCATTTTCAGCTAACCCTGCATCTTGACCTTCTATTAAGGTACAGTTACCCATTTCGCCAATTACGATAGGAATAGCGTCTTCAGAAGAATCATTTGTGCCTCCATAGACACATGACCCATCATCCAAAGAGCAGTATTGTTGTAGTTACACGCACCAGAATCCATGCATCCATCAAGCAGTGTGCAAGACCCGTCATCAATGGTAGCAGTGACGTAGTAGTTACAAGCAGTGTTGTTGGTGCATCTAGCACAAGTGAGGTACTCACAAGAGTCGTCCGTCGGAGGCTGCGCTTACATCAAAATTGCATGCCCCAGAGTCCATACAGCCAGGAGTAGCGACAAAAGGATATT